>JAHFUU010000561.1:441-2590 GCA_023264915.1 Microthrixaceae bacterium
GTCCTCAACACCTGCTGCATCCGCGAGAACGCCGACAACAAGCTGTACGGCCAGCTCGGTAACCTCAAGGCCCTCAAGGCTCACCGACCGGAGCTCGCGATCGTCGTCGGGGGCTGCCTCCCCCAGAAGGACCGTGACGAGATCCAGCGCAGGGCCGCTCACGTGGATGTGGTGTTCGGCACCCACAACGTCCATAGGGTCGTCGATCTGCTCACCGATGCATGCGAGAACGGCCCGATCACCGAGATCTTCGATCAACCACCCGAGGATCGTGACCTGTTCCCGTCAGCGCTCCCGGTGCGCCGCGAGGTTGGGTACTCCGCGTGGGTTACGATCCAAGTGGGATGCGACAACGCCTGTGCGTTCTGCATCGTGCCCCAGGTTCGCGGTCCAGAGATCAGCCGCCCCTTCGGTGAGATCGTCTCGGAGGTGGAGCACCTCGCAGCCGATGGAGTAACCGAGATCACTTTGCTCGGCCAGAACGTGAACTCATATGGGCGGGACCTGACGAGGGCGCGCCGGGGCAGCCCCCTTCCCGACGACGAGCACGTGTCGGGACCGGCTTGGGCCACAGAGTGGCCGCGCCGATCCCGGCCCTTGTTCGCCGACCTGCTCCTAGCGGTCGCGTCGGTCGAGGGCATACGGCGGGTCCGGTTCACGAGCCCGCACCCCAAGGACCTGCGCCCTGAGACGATCGAGGCCATGTCGAGCAACCCCGCGATCTGTCCCCACCTTCACCTGCCGCTGCAATCAGGCAGCGACGCCATCCTTGCGGCCATGCACCGGGGATATACGGCCGAGCGGTACCTGGAGCGTCTCGCCGCGGCGCGGGCGGCGATACCCGAGCTGGCCGTGAGCACAGACATCATCGTCGGCTTCCCGGGCGAGACCGAGGAGGACTTCGAGGCAACGCTCGAAGTTGCGAGGCAAGCCCGGTACGACAACGCCTACACCTTCGTCTACTCACCCAGGCCTGGCACCGCTGCGGCTTGTCTGACCGGCGCATTCGTTCCAAAGGAGGTTGCTGCTGAGCGGTTCGATCGGCTGTGTGAGGTGGTCGAGGCGTCTGCGATGGCAAGCCATGAAGCCCGGGTGGGTCGCGTGGAGGAGGTCATGGTCGAGGGTCCGAGCAAGAGGGACCCAGCCTCGGCCACGGGGCGAACAGCCCACGGCAAGCTGGTTCACTTCGCGCTGGACAGGAGCGTCAGACCTGGCAGCTTCGCCGAGGTTCGTGTCGTGGCAGCGGGAGCGCACCACTTGCGCGGCGAGCTGGTTGAGGTCACGGCGGTTCCTCGGCACCGTGTCCGCATCCCCGTTCGAGCAGGCTGATGTCCCGAGCCGCTGCCCCTGGCGGGTCGCGCTTGGCCACTTGCCCGCGGCACCGTTGCCCGCGCCTCTGATCACGGTGAAGGTACCCAGGGGCACAGCGATCCTCGGGCCCACGGCCTCGGGGAAGTCCTCTGTGGCCACTGCCCTTGCCGAGGCCGTAGGGGCAGCTGAGCTCTTGTCGGTGGACTCGATGCAGGTGTATCGCGGGATGGACATCGGTACGGCGAAGCCGACGGCCGCCGAGCGCGCCCGACTCCGCCACCACCTGATCGACCTTGTGGATCCGAGCTGTGAGTTCACGGTCGCGGAGTTCCAGCAAGCCTTCCGGCACGCGATTGCGGGTGTCGAATCTCGGGGCGCGTACCCGATCCTGGTCGGTGGCACAGGCCTCTACCTGCGAGCAGCCATCGAGGGCCTGTCGATACCGGGTCGCTACGACGACGTGCGGAGCGAACTCGAGAACGAGCTGGATACGCACAAGCTGCACCGCCGCCTTGACGCGCTGGATCCGGTGGCAGCATCCCGGATGGATCCGTCCAACCGCAGGCGGGTCATCAGAGCCCTGGAGGTGACGGTGGGGAGTGGGCGACGGTTCTCTGACTTCGGTCCCGGCCTCGTTGAGCATCCCGAGACTCCGTACCGGTTGGTCGGCCTTCGGTGGACCCGCGAAGCCCTCGACGACCGGATCGAGGAACGCTTCGAGGACCAGATGGCCAATGGGTTCCTCGCGGAGGTGCGAGCGCTGGCAGCTGGTCCCGAGCCGCTTTCGAGAACGGCGAGGCAGGCCCTGGGATACAAGGAGCTCCTCGCTCACCTCGCA
>JAHFUU010000562.1 GCA_023264915.1 Microthrixaceae bacterium
GGCACCGGCGTCAAATGAGGTCCCACCCACGTCGGAGCAGACGATGTTCTCCTCACCTATGACCGTCGAGAGGTACTTGGCGCCCATCAGGCCTCCGACCGGCCCTGACATGGCAGCCTCGAAGAGCCGCGGGTAGCGGATGTTGGCGATGCCGCCATAGCCGAGAACCGTCTTCAGGCTGTGGGGGTAGTCGATGCCTGCCAGCCGCTCTTCGATGCGGAACAGCTGCTTGCGGGCTGGATCGGACGCGTACGCCTGGATGATCGTGGCATTGGCCCGCGAGACCTCGCGCGTCGTGGGGGCGACCTCGCTGGACAGCTCGAGTGGCACGTCCTTGCCGAGCTCGTGCATGACGCGCCGAGCGATCTGGCCGGCACGATCCTCGTGGGTCGAGTTGGTGTAGGAGTGCAGGAAGACGATGGCCAGCGCCTCGCACTCCTCGTCGACGAGGAGCTCCCGCACGCCCTGCTCGACCTCGTGCTCATAGAGCGGGATGACAGGCATGCCGAACATGTCGATTCGTTCCGTGACGCCGCGTGCCTGGTTGCGGGGCACGAGCGGGACGCGGTGCTTGCGGTACTGCATGTGGGTGATCTCGCTCCACTGCGCACCGATGAAGGTCTGCGATCCGCGGCCCTGGGCATTGATGTCCTCGAAGCCCTTGGTCACCAGAAGGCCCGTCTTCAGGCCGCTCATGTTGATCACGGTGTTCAGCATCGAAGTGCCTGTGTAGACCGCTGTCTCGATCTGCTTGCCGAACTCGCGACCCTCTACCTTGGGGTCGATGCCCAGGTACTCGAGGGCCTCTTCGAGAGACTCCATGTAGCCGATGCTCTCGTCTTGGGGAGAGGTGGGGGCCTTGCCGATGACGCTGCGCCCCTCCTCGTCGACGACGATCACGTCGGTCATCGTTCCGCCCGCATCGCAGGCGACGAAGTAGTTACCCATTTCGGACCTCACCTTTCTGGGGTGGTCGCTGGTGGAGCCAGCAGGAGAAGCGAAGGGGGACGTCAGCGGCAGGACCGGCAGGGCACGAAGACCCCAGTCGAGTCCCGACACCAGCAGCCCGAGCGGCACCGTCGCCGAGGAGCCGAGGCCTGAGATCCACCGCGCCAGGTGCCGGCCCACGGCGACAGGCCCAGGCGGGACGGGGATCCGTCGGGTGACGGCCTGGGGAAGTGGGAGGAGATCCCACACCGACTTGCTCGCTGAGAACGGCTGCCACGCGATCTGCTTCCCTCCTACCTCGCTCGTCACTCGATCCGAAGTCCTACTAGCTACCGAAACTTCTAACCAAGTGGTAGCAAACTATAACCACTAGGCTGGGCGCGCGCCAGAGGGTCCTTGATGCTGGTCAGCGAGTCAAACCGGCCAGGACCACCCCGTTGTCAACACCCATCGGCGCTGCATGTCCGGCCGGCGTCCGGGCCCGGGGACCCATGACCGGCACAGACCCGAAGGCGGTATCGAGGGACCACGATCCGTCCAGCCTGCGCGCCCCAGCCGCGGTCGGCGGGCGGACCGGCTGCCCCGCGAGGGTCCAGGCGACCGCGTCACGCATGGCTACATCTACAAGACCGCCCGAACCCGAGCACAACATCCCGAGAGCTGCCAGCGCGGCGTCAAGGCCCGCTATCGGGTCAGCGATCGCGTCGCCGCAGAGCATCGGCCGCCCGTCAGGCCCGCTGACCACGAGCCCTGCGGAAGCCGCGGTGTCGTCACCGAACCCGACACGGTTGCACCACGGACCTGTCCGGCCGTATGCGGTGATCGAGACCCACACGAGACCGGGCGAGAGACCGAGGCTCAGCTCGGGTCCGAGACCCAGGTGGTCGAGGGCACGGGGCCTCGACGACTCGATCACGACATCCGCTGACTCGATGAGCCTCGCGAGCAGGGACCGGTCTAGCTCTGAGGCGAAGTCGAGCGCAACGCTGCGGTGGCCGGCGTGCAGCAGGTCATAGAACCCCTCAGGACCACCTCGCGCGCCGTCAGGTCGGGAGATCGACTCGACCTTCACCACGGCCAAGCCGGCGAGCCCCAAGAGGTGAGCACACAGCGGCCCGGCCCACATGGACGAGAGATCCACGACCAGCCCGGGCGCGGGATCACGCGATGCCGAACCTTCGCGATCTGGCCGGCCGGGCGGTGCCGGGGCCGCGCCAACCGCGGGCAGACCTGGAGACGACGAGCTCGGACAAGAGGTTGGACCGATGCACCACGGGTCAGGTGGGAAGCGCTTTCCACGAGCTCGGCTCTGCTCGTCGCGTTCGATCTGTCGAGGTTGGGGTACTGATGCAACCGGGATGCCGAGTAGCTGGCCACGCTCGGCCAGCTCGTGCGCGGAGCGGCGGGAGGCCGCGTTCCGCACGGTCTCCCACAGATCCGCTCCGACCGAAGACTCGAGCCAGGCGGGCACCAGGGCCCGATCCTCAGGGCGAGGGAGGTTCACCGCGACGACGCCATCGATCGCGTCCACCAGCCGGCAACTCCCCCCGGGAGAGATCGGGCCGCGGCGCGCGAGCCCCGCGAACGCTGCGCGCTCCCCCAGCAGCTGCGCCCCATCCAGGGTGACACGGCGGGCCCAC
>JAHFUU010000563.1 GCA_023264915.1 Microthrixaceae bacterium
CGCCTCTTGGTGCTCAGATCGCATTACCGGTCACCCCTCGAGGTGACCAAGGCGACGACACACGATGCGGCCACCGCCCTGGTGCGTCTTGACAACTTCGCCCGCAACGCGACGACCCAGGTGGGTCCTTTGACCCGGGCCGATGCTGACGAGGACGTGATCGGCCGGTTCGTCGCTGCGATGGACGACGATCTGGACACACCGGCGGCTGTCGCGCTGCTGTTCACCAACGTCACCGCCGCGAACAAGGCGATGGCCGAAGGCGATCTCGATGGCGCTCGTCCATTGGCGGCGGCGGTCATGGAGGTGGCCAACGCATTGGGGCTCGAGCTCCACACGCGCGCCGACATCGTGCCAGTTGAGGTCATCGAGTTGGCCAGGCGGCGTGACGATGCCCGGGCTGCCAAGGACTGGGTGACGGCAGACGGGCTTCGCGACGAGGTTCTGCGTCGTGGTTACGTCCTTGAAGACACCCCCGACGGGACCGAGGTTCGCAAGGCCTGAGTGGCCCGCCCGAGTGCACGAGGGCACCGAGAGGTCCGAGGTGCGCCACATCGGGACTGCCCCGAGGATCGATGTTGTGTCGGGGTGACGATCAGGTCTTCTGGTAGGTCCCAGGCAACGTGGCAGCTCCGAGGGCGGTCTTGCCGGCTGCCTCGACTGCGGCGCGGTCCAGTCGATCGCATCTATGAACCCACCTCTGGCCTGGCGCCTCGGGTGGGCAGCAGGCGTGTCGCCGTGAAGTAGGTGTTCTGAGAGAGACGGCGACGGGCAGACGAGGCGGTGGCCGACAGCACGATTCCGAAGGCGAGCAGGGGAAGCACCGTGCGCGTGCCATTGCGGTCAAGGCCGACGACGTCGAGGTTGAAGATCGCAACGAGCAAGAGGTTCGCGAGTGCCGGCCAGCTCAGCGGATGCCCCAAGCCGGCCCGGAACGACCCCACGAGGGCCAGCACGATTCCCAACGGCACACAGACCAGCGTGAGCAGGTTGTCTCCCGCGAGCCACAATCGAGCAGAGTCGATGAGGCCCGCGAAGGGCACGGTGACATCGAGCAGGGAGCCCTGCCCCGCGGGTACTGCAAACCTGAGGAAGACACCCCATGCGACGGCCACCGCAGCTGGTACCGCGGCGAACAGAGCGCCTTGTCGATCGCGGCGCCACAACGCGAACCCGGCGAGGGACACCAGAGCTGTCTCCTTTGAAAGGACCGCGAGCACAGCGATGAGGATGCAAGAGCGCCGCCCTCGCAGCGCCATGGCGAACGCGGCCAGCAACAGGCCGGTCGACAGGGTGTCTGCGGCCGAGATCCGTAGCGTCATGAGGGTGCCAGGCAGGAGCCCGAAAGCCAGACCCCAGATCGGCCGGGCACCGAGCATCCATGCAAGTGAGCCCATCGACAGCGCGCCGAGGAACACTCCGGCCGTTCCGACCAGGAACATCGACCACACAAGTGCGGCGCCGTGACCTGGGGGATACAGCACTCGTGACAGCCATGGGTAAAGGGGCCGTTGCAGGCGGTACTGCGGGCGGTCAAGCGAGCGTGACGCCAGCTGCAGGTCAAACGCGTTCGCGGCGATGGCGTAGAACATCGGTCCGTCATGCTCGCCGCGCGCGAACTGCGGCTCGTCGGGAAGGTCCTCTCTCATCAAAGCCGCCGCAGGGCCGTTCGGGCCGCTGTGCACGAGCCAACCGTTCGTCTCGCGGGTGATCGACAGCTCTGCGAGCGTGGCCGCGACAGCGAGCCCACTGGCCAAGGCGGCGACCAGCACCAGATCGCGCCACGGGAGCGGCCGGAGCTTCACGGTGTCAAGGACCGGTTCCACGGTCGGGCTGGGGGGGAGCTGCAACCGCGTGTGCCGACAGCCAGGTTCGAGTCCTGGTGCGAGCTGTTGTTTGCACGCTCACTTCTTAGTGGGTTCCTGGGCATTGTGCGGTCTTGGTCGTGGCGACGGATCTGGTTGCCCGGGACCCCGTCGCGCGTGGCCTCGGTGCCGTGGCCGGGGAGGCGGATGCGGCGGAGCCGCCCTTCTTCCAAGCCCACTGGTCACAGGTCCGAGAGAGAGCGAGATTGGCATCGCGAACTGGCTTCGGGTACGGTCTTGTTACCGGAGGGTAACTTCCGGCTAGAGGAAGCGAGCGTGGCGTACCCCGCCAGCACAACCAGGAGCTACCGATGTCCGATTTCTCGCTGTCGCTCAACGAAGACCAGATCCAGCTCCAGAAATGGGTCCACGACTTTGCCGAGAACGTGGTGCGCCCCGCTGGAGAGGAATGGGACGAGAAGGAGGAGTTCCCCTGGCCCATCGTCGAAGAGGCGGCCAAGATCGGCCTGTACTCCTTTGACTTCATGGCTCAGGCGATGATGGGAGACCCGACCGGTCTCACGATGCCGATAGCGCTCGAAGAGCTTTTCTGGGGCGATGCGGGCATCGGCCTTTCGATCTTCGGATCTGGCCTCGCAGCGGCAGGCATCGCTGGCAACGGCACGCCCGAGCAGCTCGTCGAGTGGGTGCCTCAGTGCTACGGGACGCCCGACAAGATCCAGCTCGCAGCCTTCTGCGTGTCCGAGCCCGACGCTGGGT
>JAHFUU010000564.1 GCA_023264915.1 Microthrixaceae bacterium
ACCTGGTCGCGACCTCGCGAAGGATCCTGACCGATGGTCACGAGGTCGACGGCGACGTCGAGCTCGGCCCGGTGAAGACCGTTGTCCTCGAAGGGGTCGGCTACACATATGACGGTGTCGCTTCCGCGCTGTCAGGCGTCGACGCTTCGTTGCGCTGTGGGGAGGTGGTCGGTGTCGTCGGGCCCTCGGGCAGCGGCAAGTCGACGCTCGCTCAGATCCTGTTGCGCATGAGGGCCCCGACCGACGGGAGCATCCTCGTCAACGGCGAGGCGGCGAGCGGCTACACGAAGCAGTCCTTCTACCGGCACTTCACGTTCGTCCCCCAATCCTGTCAGCTGCTGCATGCAAGCGTCGCGGACAACATCACCCTGTTCGATGGTTCAGTCACCCGGGACCAGGTGATCGACGTAGCCAAGCGTGTCGGCCTTCACGACACGATCATGGCGCTGGACGACGGATACGAGACAGCGCTGGGGCCCACGACCCGTGATCTGTCCGGCGGGCAGATCCAGCGGATCGGGATCGCGCGAGCGGTCATCAGGGGAGCGGAGGTGATCGTTCTGGACGAGCCCACCAGCGCGCTCGACGTTCACTCCGAGGCAACGGTGCAAGAAGCTCTGGCCGACCTGGGTCGCGACGTGCTGGTCGTGATCATCGCTCACCGCCTGTCGACCCTCACGATCTGTGACCGGGTTCTGGTCATGGACGGGGGCCATCTCATCGCCGAAGGCTCCTTCGAGCAGCTTCTCCTCGACAACGAGTACTTCCGCTCCGCGATAACAGCCGGCCAGCTCGAGCTGAAGTCCTGAACCAGAGGCCGGCCAGCCAGGCCGGTCGGCCTCAGGCGGGTGGCAGCGTCGCGCGCGGAGGTTCGTGTGTCCCCGTACGCGTTCCCGGATCGAGGCCCCGCCGTGGTTGCAGTTGCCGGCCGGCTTCGCGCTCCGGCCCGGTTCACGCTTCGGCCCGGTTCACGCTTCGGCTTGGTTTCAGCCGCCGGCCTGGTTGGGGTTGCGGGCCCCTCGCGTGCGGGCCCTGTCGCGGACGCGCCTTGCGGTTGACAGCGCCACCGGGGGGACCCAGCCGCGCCAGGCCCGCAGGCCTGCTCGCCGATCCGGGACCGGATGGTCGACGGCGTCGATCTCAGCGGGCGGGCGCGGGTCGCGGATGACGTCGAACCCGGCGATCCGTAGGGGCCGCTCGATGCCGGCGTTCCAGCCTCGTGAGGACAGGGCCTCCAAGAGGCGGCTCCGCAGGGCCTGGTGGTCACCGGGCCGGCAGGACTGCAACTTGTTGGTGAGCATGAGTGGCGCGAGCTGGCCGCGATCGACCGCTGCCCACACCGCCGCGGCGACCCCAGGCGAGTGCGTGTTGGCGATGTCGTCGAACACGACGATCCCGCCGTCGGCAAGGACAGCCAAGCTCAGATCGATGTCGTGGCAGACCGAGTCGTAGTCATGCGCGCCATCAACATGGATCACACGGTAGGGCTTCCCGTCCAGGTCCTCTGGTGCCAGGTCTGTCGACAAGGCCTCTATGACCTTCGCAGGCCTCTCGTGCACGCGCCCGAAGCTCGACTCGAAGTCCGCACGGCTGAGGTCGCGGTACCACAGCTCCTGCTCGTCTCGCACAGCTCGCGAACCACCTGGAATGCCGAAGGGATCCACCACCCACACCTGCTGGTCTCCCGCGAGCTCGAACGCGAGGGTGGCCGCGCCCTGACCGTGGAACGCGCCGATCTCGAGCAGGTCGGCGGCAACGGCTGCGGTCACCTCACCCGCGAGCCGCAGGAGCGCTGCCTCGGTGAGCGAGAGCCATCCTGGTATCGGCCGGACCTGGCTCCACCAGCCATACGGTCCTTGTGATGTGAACGCCGGAGGATCGATCGCCGGAGGATCGGGGGATTGCCCGCTCATCCGTGCACCAGTCGGGGCTCGGTCCGGGCCAGCGTCGATGGCTGGCACGGTTGGCCTACACCGGTGGCTCGCCGTTGCACGGGTGCTGCCATCGACGATGCGCGGATCGGTGGGTCCGAGCCGCCCGGCGCGTGAGCTTTGGCCCTCGAGTCACCTCTCATCCCTGGTTGCCTTCGCGCCTGGTGTCGAAGCGTCCGATGAATGCATCGACGTCATCGGACAGAAGCGCTCCGACGTGGGTGCGAACCTCGGCTTCGGGCCAGTCCCACCACGCGATCCGCGACAGGGCCGCGATCTGCTCGTCGGTGAACCGCTGGCTCACGACCTGTGCCGGAACGCCGGCGACGATCGCGTAGGGGGGGACGTCACTGGTGACCACAGCAGCTGCGGCAACGACAGCGCCGTCACCGATGGTCACCCCCGACAGCACCGTCGACCCGAGCCCCAGCCACACGTCGTTGCCGATGACGATGTCGCCCTTGGAGAACGGGTGCCCTCGCTCGTCGGCTTCGGGGAATGGGTAGGTCGTGACCCAGCGGGTGCTGTGGTTGCCGCCGGGGACGAGGCGCACGCCATGCGCTGTCGAGCAGTAGTTGCCCATGCGCACCCGTGAGGGCTCGCCGCGGTAGAGAACGACCATCGCGTCGCCATAGGATCCCCGACCGACGGTTG
>JAHFUU010000565.1 GCA_023264915.1 Microthrixaceae bacterium
CCACGACGATCGTGAGGAAGAGGAAGTACTCGAAGCTGTTGAAGGGCATCGGCGTCTGTGTCGACGGGTTCGGCCTACGAGGTGGGCTCAGCTGGTTTGGCTTCCTGCACCCGGTCAGCGCGTGGGCCAGCCAGGTCGTGATGCTACTGGCGCCGGGTCCGGGCTCTCGCTCATCGTCGGCTCGGGCGGCGAGCGATCCGTGTGAGTGCGACCGGCCCTGGACCGGCCTCGAGCATCCGAGGGACTGGGACCATGGGCGATGCTCCTAGCATCGTCGAGGTGGGTGAGATCACGTGAGGCACGCACTCGTGACCGGGGGAGCTCGCGGAATCGGCCTCAGCGTGGCCGAGAGCCTGCTTGCCGCGGGCTTTCGCGTCACGGCCACATACCTCACCACCCGGCCCCCCTTCCCCGCCGGGGGCTCGCTTGCATGGGTCGAGTGCGACATGACCGACAGGTCGCGAGTCGATGAGCTCATGTCGAGGATCGATCCCGTGGACGTGGTCGTGGCCAACGCGGCGGTGCTGTGTGACCGATCAGTGATCTCGATGACGGACCAGCAGTTCGCGCACGTGCTCGATGTCAACGTCGGCGGAGCGATGAGAGTCGTTCGCCAGGTCGTGCCGTCGATGGTCGAGCGAAGGTGGGGGCGGATCATCGCCATATCGTCGGTGGCCGCCCAGCTTGGCTCAGCCGGCCAGGCCGCTTACGTGACATCCAAGGCAGCGATGAGCGGGTGGATGGCTGAGCTCGCGGTCCAGGTGGCATCTGACGGCATCACAGCCAACACCGTCGCCCCCGGACCGATCGACACCGAGCTCACCCGTTCCCTCGGCTCCAGACGCCGTGCAGACCTGTTGGCTGCCACCCCGGCTGGGCGTCTCGGCTCACCCCGGGAGGTCGCCGAAGTCGTGGGCTTCCTCGCCTCGGATGCCGCTGCGTTCGTCACCGGCGCCGTCATCCCTGTCGACGGCGGGTTGAGCATCTCGGGCCGGTGGGGCCGAAGGTCCGGTGGCCCTCTGGTGTCGGGTCCGAGCGATCGCGCTGTCGAGGATGGCCACGGCGAGGGATCGGAGGCTTGGTGAACAGCGACGGCGACGACGGGGAGATCCCTCCGGCGACCCTTGACCTCGTTCGCCAGCTGGGTGACCTCGCTGCTCGAGGTGCGGTCGGCGCTGACGCTTGGGCACGGCTTCACCGGGTGCTGGAGACCATGGTTCCCCGCGGCGATGATCTCGAGGGGACCGAGTCGCGCTACGCAGCCAAGGTCCGCAAGGCCATGTCAGGTGACCCCTCACGGATCTGGGAGGTGACGCACCCGATATCGGGAGGCACGACCCTCGCCTTCCCGAGGTTCTCGACTGCCTGGAACGGCACGACCCTTCAGCTGAGCGTGCGGTTCGACCATTCATTCGAAGGTCCACCGGGGGTGGTCCATGGTGGGTTCCTGGCCGCGGGATTCGATGTTGCAGCGTCTGCGGCAGCTTGGCACCTGGCACCGCTGATGATCACGCGAAGCCTCAGCGTGCGCTACTTCCGACCGACGCCGGTAGGCGAGCCCGTCACCTTCGAAGCGACTCCGACTTGGATCGATCGACGGCGGGCTCACGTGGAGTGCAGGGCGATCGACGGGCGGGGCCTTACCACAGCACGAGCAGAGGGTGAATGCGCCACGCTGCCACCCAAGCGCTTCGGGAGCGCGCGACCCGGTGAACGCCGCCCCGACGCGAGACCTTCGGTCACCGAGGCGGAGCGAGGACCAGCGAGCAGTTGACACCTCCGAGGCCGAAGGAGGTCGACAGGACCGGACCGGGGGCAACCGGCCGAGGACGGTCCCATACGACGTCGATCGGCAGGGCGGGGTCGGGCTCGGCATCGATGGCGGTTGGCGGAACGACGCCGTGGGCGAAGCCGAGGACGACGGCGATGGCTTCGAGAACGCCTGCTGCGGCCGATGTGTGTCCCAGCACACCCTTGGAGGAGGTGACGGGAGGGCCCGGTGTGCCGAACACCTCTGCGATTGCCCGGGCCTCGACGATGTCGTTGAGGTGAGTTCCGGTTCCATGGGCGTTGATCGCCACGATGTCTGTGGGGTCGACGCGAGCATCGTCGAGGGCTTGGCGCATGCAGGAGACGGCACCTTCGCCGCTGGGTCGGGCGATGTCCGCAGCGTCGTTGTTCGAAGCGCTGCCGAGCAAGGTGGCAAGTGGCCTGGCGCCTCGCTCGCGGGCGTGATCGAGCGACTCGAGGACCATCGCGCCTGCGCCGGAAGCGAACGTGAAACCTCGGCGCCGTAGGTCAAAGGGCAACGCGCGCTGGTCTGGGGAAAGCACGCGAAGGTTGCGGTAGGCGGCCATGAGGCTCGCTGGCATCGGTGCCTGGGTTCCTCCGGCGAGGACGATGCCGCACCTGCCCGACCGGATGAGCTCTGCCGCGTCGGCGATAGCCATAGAGCCACCAGCACAGGCGCCGACGATCGCCTTGGAGGGCCCCTTCAGCCCCAGCCGGAGTGACGCTGCTGCCGGCGGTGCGTTCTCACACGCCGTCGCACCCAGAAGCGGGGGCACGTCCAGAGGGCCCGTC
>JAHFUU010000566.1:0-1264 GCA_023264915.1 Microthrixaceae bacterium
GATCTAGATCATGGCCCTGATCCGGTGGTTCATCCGGTTGAAGCCGCACGTCAAGGTCGCGCTCGTGACCCTCGTCCTGGTGTGCGGCGGGACCGCCGTGCTGGTCGTCTCGCTGTGGCGGGTTGGCAGTGCCGAAGGGCCCGCCGAGCGGGCTGGGCAACGCACGATCCCCGCGCTGCGCGAGCTCACCCGCCTCAGCCAGGGCCAGGAGCAGATCAACGCCAAGTTCAACACGATGCTGACCGAGCCAGACCCCGCTACGAGGGTCATCCAGCTCGAGGACATCCGGCGCCAGCTCAGCCTGAACGAGGAGTCCTGGCGGCACTTCCGCGAGAACGCCGTCGGCTTTCCCGGAGAGGATGCGCTCTGGGGGGCATATGACAAGAACATGGATACCCAGAAGAAGCTCGCGGGCCCGGTCGGACTCGGGGTGATCGGTGGCGCCATGGAGCGCCAGGATCCCGGGGCACTCTTCGCGGATGCGACCTTCGTCGAGCTCCGCCAGTCCCAAAGGCAGCTCCAGGACGCGGTCGACCAGCTGCTGAACATCTGTGAGTCCGAGGCCGAAGCCCAGGTGAACGAGTCGGTGGGCCTGTCAGACACAGGCAAGCGCGACATCGTCATCGCGTTCTCGGCCGTGATGGCGGTCGCGATCCTGGTAGCAGCGGTCAGCTACGCCGTGGCGCGCCGCAGCTACCACGAACAGCAGGAGCGAGAGACAAGGCGTGCGGACGACGCGCGCCGCAACGAGCTCGAGGCCAGCCTCTACCGGGCACTCGAGATGGCCAAGGTCGAAGACGGCGCTTTCAGGATCGTGGGCCAGGCTCTTGCCGAGTCCCTGCCGGGTCAACCAGCGGAGCTGCTCGTCGCCGACAGCAGCGAGGCGCACTTCAGGCAGGTTCTCAGCACCGATGTCGACACCCGGGGGCCCGGATGCCCGGTCGTGGCGCCCGATGACTGCCCCGCGGCTCACCGGGGCGACACTCTGGTGTTCGCCTCCAGCGAGGCCATCGATGCCTGCCCGCACCTACGTGAGCGGTCCGGGCCCGAGTGCCGGGCGATCTGCCAGCCTGTGAGCATCGCGGGCAAGAGCGTCGGGGTGATCCACACGGTCAGCCCGGTCGAGGTTCCGTTCCCCGCGAACGCAGCATCTGACCTCGAGCTCATCTCGCGGCGCGCCGGCGAGCGCATCGGGATGATGCGTGCCTTTGCCGAGAGCCAGACCCAGGCCCGCACCGACCCCCTCACAGGGCTCTTGAACCGT
>JAHFUU010000566.1:1274-2574 GCA_023264915.1 Microthrixaceae bacterium
CCTACGTCGTCGCCTTCGGCGACCTCGATCACTTCAAGCAGGTGAACGACACCTACGGGCATGACGTGGGTGATAGGGCCCTGAGGCTGTTCACCAAGGCCTTGCGGGACAGCATCCGGCCCAACGACCTCGCGTGCCGCTACGGCGGTGAGGAGTTCATCATCGTGATCCCGGACTGCGGCCTGGACGAGGCCGTCCACGTCGTCGAGCGCGTCCGCAGCTCGCTGGCCGAGAACCTGGTGGGTGGCCGGCTCCCTTCCTTCACGGTCAGCTTCGGTGTGGCATCTTCCCGCCAGGCGTCGAGCTTTGACCGCGTGGTGTCCCTGGCCGATGCGGCCCTTCTCGAATCCAAAGCGGCCGGGCGCAACAGGGTGACGGTGGCCGACGGCGGCAGGGCCCTGCCCCCTGCCGGGCAGCCAGCCCTGCCTGCATCGGGAGACCACTGACCCGCGAGGCCTATCCTCTGGGGCGCAGCGTTCTGGCCGACTGGAACAGGGCACAACTCCTGTAATGGTTCTGGGGGGCAAGGCATCAACGAGGAGATGTCTGTCTCACCTGCACAGATCCCGGGGGGCCGAGGTGGCTGATGAGAGCGCGAGAGCCGAATCCAGCGCCAGAGCCGACTACGAGCTGCTGCGCGCCTCCCGCGACGATCCGGCGGCCTTCCGCGCGTTCTATGACCAGTGGTCCCGCCAGGTCCTGGGCTTCTTCCAGCGGCGTCTTCACGAGCCCGATGTCGCGCTCGACCTGACAGCTGAGACCTTCGCCATCGCTTTCGAGAACAGGCGCAAGTTCCGCTGGATGGGCAAGCGCCCGGGAGCGTGGCTGTTCGGCATCGCCCGCCGGTTGCTCTACCGGTACCTGCGCTCACAGGACGTGCACAACCGGGCGATCCAGCGCCTCGGTGTCCAGGTCCCCGTGAACGACGACGAATCGATCCGGCGCATCGAGGAGCTAGCGGACAACGAGGGCATGCGCCGGCTCGTACGGGCTGCGCTGGACTCGTGCAAGGAATCTGACCGTGTGATCCTCGAGCTGCACTTCATCGATTCGATGCCGTACCCGGAGCTCGCCGCGTTCCTCGGTTGCACGGTCAACGCCGCTCGGGTTCGGGTGCACCGGGCGCTCGCCCGGATCGAACGGAGCCTGGGTGACCTCGAGCAGCGCGAAGGCCTGCTGTCGGCTGGAGGCGGGACATGAGCGATCGCGTGGTGGCCCCGGTGGCAGGGCCATGCAACCAAGAGGGAGCCGCAGATGTCCGAGCATGATCCCATCCCGTCACTCGAGCTGCTGGGTGACA
>JAHFUU010000567.1 GCA_023264915.1 Microthrixaceae bacterium
CGCAGTTCCAGACGTACTTCCCGGGCCCCTTGGTCCGGAACGTGAAGGTGACCTCGATCGGCTTCGGGTAGTCACTCCCCGGCGCCACGGGCGCGTCGTCCGGCACCGCGGGCAGCGGAGCACTCACGAAGAGCGGGTCCTGAGCGGTGGGGGCGGCATGGAGGGTGAAGGTGTGACCTATGGCCGCCGGGTCCACCTGGGTCACCGCCTTGCCGTTGACCGTCTCGGTGCCACCGACCGTGCCGTGGACCTGGGCGAACCAGGGGTTCGTGATGGCCTCGCCGCCGTCGTACTGGCTGATCGTCACGGTGACCAGCGAGTTGCGCGGGACGTTCAGCGTCGTGGTCGGGCCGTAGCTCACCCAGTCGGGCTCGGGTCCGCCGTCCTTCCCGTGCTCGCCCGCCATGCTGTCGGGGTACGTCGCGATGTGCAGGTAGGCATGGTGGGGGTCGGACCCGGCGTGAGGTGCCGCCGCCAGAGCGGGCGCAGGTTGCTGATGGAGCAGGAAACCGATCAGGGCCACGAACGCTGCGCCGCACACGATGGTCAGCGCCGGGCCGAACACTCGAGAAACCATGGTTCATCCCCCCGGGTCGTGCTTGGGGAGCAGACCCGGTGACTATCTAGGCTCCGTGGTTGCGGCGTGTCAACGAACGAGCTGCCTGTCGAGCCCTAGATGACAAAACCGTCATGTCTGCAGCCGTGAAGGAGCCGGGCGTTGGGTATGGCCAGGGGCCTTTCCTCGGCCTGACGCCCCCCGGTGTGGTTAAGATGTCGAAGTTTTGTCTCGGGGGGAAGCTGTGGGGTGGCCATGTCCCGGGATCGAGTGCTCGTCATCGACGACGAACCTGGCGTCCTCCATTTCGTGTCGCGTGCCCTGCGCGCGGAAGGTGTCGAGGTCGACACCTCCGACGTCGGTGCGGACGGCTTCGAGATGGCCCTCAGCCAGCCCTATCGACTGGTGATCCTCGACCTCGTGATGCCCGGTGTCGACGGGATGACGCTTCTCAAGCGGCTCCTGCACCACAGACCCGATCAGGCGGTCCTGGTCCTCTCGTGCCTGACCGACACCCGGACCAAGGTTCGAGCGCTGGACCAGGGCGCTGCCGACTATCTCGGCAAGCCGTTCGCCCTCAACGAGCTGCTGGCCCGGGTCCGAGCCCGGATGAGGGTGTCGCAGGTCAGGGATGGTGTCCTCCTGCGAGCGAACGACTTCGTGCTGGACCCCGTGCGTCACGAGGTCACGACCACGACCGGCACCGTCGTGCTGACCCGACGAGAGTCGGCGCTGCTGGGAGAGCTGGTCCAGCACGCGGGCGAGAGCGTCTCGAAGCAGCGGCTGCTGTCAGAGGTCTGGGGCTACGACTTCGACCCTGAGACCAACGTGGTGGACGTGTACGTGCGCAGGATCCGCCAGAAGCTCGGCGCCCGCGCGATCTCCACGGTGAGGGGAGTCGGGTATGGCGTCGATCTCTGAGATCGCCGTCAGCTCTCGGCGCAGGCCGGCGCTCGTCTGGCACGACCACGGGGTGGACATCCTCTGGTGGTGCTTCGTGGCGGTCAACACCTGGGCGATGGTCATGATGCGCGCCTGGGCCACCGTGCCGTTCCACTTCATCTGGATCGGCGTCACCCTGATGTACGGATGGCGCGTCTGGAGCACCAAGGTCACGGCGCTCTCGCTCCTGGTCATCGTCGTCGTGACCGGAGTGACGATGCTGGACGACGTCGTACGCGGCTACCAGGAACCCGACGAGCTCACCGAGATCCCGTTGATGGCGACGGTGTTCGTGGTGATGGTCGTCTACGTCCGACGCCGGGTCACCGCTCAGCGGGAGACCGAGCAGATCGCGGCCCACAACCTGGCCCTGGTGGAGCAGAGTCGGACGCTCGTCCAGAACGCCTCGCACGTCCTGCGGACACCGTTGACCATCGCTCTGGGTCATGCCGAGCTGCTGCAGCAGGCGGCCACCAGCTCGGAGATGACCGAGGACGCGCACGTCGTCGTCAACGAGCTGACCAGGCTCAAGCAGATCACCGACAGGTTCCTGCGGCTGGCCAAGAGCGAGCAGCCCGACTTCCTCTACCCGGTGGAGACGGCCGTCGGCGAGCTCGTCACCAGCACCGTCACCCGGTGGATGGCCACCCATCCACTCGTCGGTCTCGGGGTCGTGGAGAGTGAAGTCATGTCGCTGGACCCCGGCCGGGTGGCTGAAGCACTCGACGAGCTGATCGGCAACGCCATCGTCCACTGCCCGGGCGCGCGGGTCGAGGTCTCCGGATCGCGTCGCGCGGAGTGCTACGCGATCTCGGTGGCCGACCGCGGACCCGGAGTCCCACCCGGGATGTCGTCGTCGGTCTTCGACAGGTTCACCCATGGCGCTGCGGCCAAGCCGAGCGGAGCCGGCTTGGGGTTGGCGATCGTCAAGGCCGTCAGCGAAGGACACGGGGGCACGGTGAGTCGGCGAAGCAGGCCGGGAGGAGGCAGCGTCTTCGAGATGGCGCTGCCGTTCGTTCCCCTCGAGCCCGAGCCCTTGGACAGCGGGATCGTGAGACCCCGAACATCCGTGC
>JAHFUU010000100.1 GCA_023264915.1 Microthrixaceae bacterium
CAGCTGACAACAGCTCTGGCATCCTGTCCCCTTCCGAACCAAGCATTCGTTCCGACTCTGTTGCACCGAGGACGGCCAATACCGCCAACGATGCAACCGCAACCATATCAAGGATCGGAGGGCAAGCTGCTACATGCCAGCGGGGGCGCGCGTTAGGGCTCGCCGCCGTGGACCGTCAGCGGCATCGATCGGGCTGTTCCCGCCGTCAAGCAGTGAGCCCACGACCCTCGGGACGTTGAGTCGTGGGCCGTCACCAGCGACCAAAGGGTTCCCAGGGCGGGGACGGAGCCCGAAGCTGTTGGTGCCCGGAACGTTGTCACGATGTGGCGTCGGTGCTCGGCCCGGTGTCGTGAGGTACAACATCACCGGTGAGCGCGGATGCATCCAAGGGCAACAAGGGAGCTGGCTCATCGGAGGGATCATCGGGATCGTCGAATCGGCCGTGGACCCGATCAGGTGACGGGACCTGGCTGGTAAGGGTGCGGGTGCAACCCAGGTCGCGTCGTTCAGAGGTGGTGGGGCTGCACGGTGCTCGGCTGAAGGTCCGGATCGCGGCCCCGGCGACAGAGGGCAGAGCCAACGCCGAGCTCATCCGGATGATCGCGGACCTCACAGGTGTGCCTCGCCGGGAGGTGGCGATCGTGCGTGGCGGATCGAACCGCGACAAGGACCTGAGCCTGCCCGGGACAGCCTGCATCGCGGCATTGAAGCCTTGAAGCCGGATCTCAGGGCAGTGGAACGCACCGTCGACCCAGGCCGGTGCCCGCTACCGAGCACCGGCCTTGATCTGGCGCGTCGCCAAGCCCGGCCGCGCCGAGCTCGAGGGCTACGCACGAGGCGGTCGAGAGCCGGTTCATCCGGGCTTCGCTGACGGTGGGCTTCAGTGACGCGGGCTTCGCTGACGGTGGGCTTCGGTGACGCGGGCTTCGCTGACGGTGGGCTTCGGTGACGCGGGCTTCGCTGACGGTGGGCCGCGGTGTTGTGTGGGTTCAGATCACCGGGCTGGCCAGAAGGGGACGAACCGGGGTGTGCGCGCGGCATAGTCCCCGTAGGCGGGGTAGCGCCTTCGCAGATGCGTCTCCTCCCAGCGCGCCTTGGCCATGAACTCCACGATGAGCCCGAGCGACGCAGCGGCTACCGCAACGCTCGCGGAGCGGATGCTCAGCCCGACGGCCAGAGCGATTATCCCCGAGTAGATCGGATGGCGGACCCAGCGGTACAGCCCGTTGGTCTTCAGCTGCCCGTGCTCGATGGGGGTCGGTAGGGGTGTGTGCGATCGGCCCAGGTTCACCATCGCGATCGCCAGCACCCCCGCGCCGATCACCTCGATGGCGAGAGCGGCCCGGTCGAGCCAGCCCGGGACGGGCCAGGCGTCACCAGGTGGCAGCATGACGATCACAACGAGCAAGGCGAACTGGGCGATCACGAACAGCCAAGCGATCGCGGTGTCACGCGGCGAGTCAGCGCCGAGCAGACCCATGAACCCTCCGCAAGGTCATCATGGGGAGCAATCGTCGCGCGGCTGCCGGTGCCCGTCGGCCTGAACCGCCAGTGACGGTCTGCCCGGTTATCCTCGCTCCGAGCTCTGAGGTTGAAACACGTGAATCGCGAGTCAAGTTCTCACCGAGGCAAGGACGAAGATGCCGGGGATCGGCGAAACGGGTCACCGGGTCGGATCTTCGGGTTTGCCCGCGCGAACCGTGAGTGGCAGCGAGGGTGCCCCTGGCAAGAAACATGGTTTGAGCGCCCTTGGTCGCCCCAAGGGATGAGCCGTCCGCCGTCTCGAGGTGGTGACAGGCCTCGTCGGACCGGGGCGCAGCCGAGCTAGCCATGCACCGGGTGACATCGTGAAGGGCTCGAGCGCGCGGCCAGAACTGCCCCGGGGTCGCCGCGGCAGCCGGCTCGCCGCAGTCGGTGTGTTGGGTGTCGCGTCGGTGCTGGCTGCGTGCAGCTCGACCTCGACGGTGGAGGGAGCTCCAACCCCACGGGGTGGCTCTGGGCCGCCGGCGACTTCGACTGCCCCGCTGCGAGTGCCGGGTCACAAGGCTCCTCGGGTCGAGGGCCCAGTGACAGGTGGCAGCCACGGCAGGATCTTCGGTGCGATGCCGGAGCCTCTCGCCCGCCAGCACGGCTACATCGAGGAGGAGTACTTCGTGTCAGGCGAGGCGGCGTCCTACGCCGAGTCCGGCAACTGGGGGACCGACGGCTCATGGTCCGTCACCCCGGCGACGACGGCCCTCTACGAGACACGGATGGTGATCCGGCGCCCGGCTGACCCCTCTCGTTTCGACGGCACCGTGATCGTCGAGTGGTTGAACGTGTCCAGCGGGCAAGATGTCGACCCGGTCTTCAGCCAGGCGCACGAAGAGCTGCTCTCGCACGGCACGGTGTGGGTCGGTGTGTCGGCACAGCGCGCGGGGATCGACGGCACCGGCAACACGATCCCGATTCCTGGCCCGACTCCGACTCCCCTGAACAAGTGGGACCCACAGCGCTACGGGACGCTGAACCATCCTGGTGACGACTACAGCTATGACATGTTCACGCAGGCGGGCGTCTCGCTGTTGCGCCGGGATGGACCGGACCCCTTGGCGGGCCTTCAAGTCGGGTCCCTGATCGCGGCGGGCGAGTCACAGTCAGCGGCGAGGATGGTGACATATGTGAACGCGATCCACCCTGGAACTGGGCTCTTCGACGGGTTCCTGGTCCACAGCCGCGGCAAGGGTGGATCGGTTCTCCACGCCGACGGGCCCCCTCAGCCCCCCTTCGCCTGGATCCGCGCGGACCTGCCAGTGCCAGTGCTTCAGTTCGAGACCGAGAGCGACATCTTCGGCATCGAGTTCGTCAAGGCTCGCCAGCCCGACACGGATCTCATCCGTACATGGGAGGTGGCAGGGACCGCGCACCTCGACCGTGCGCTCATCGACTACAAGGCCCAGACCGAACGCCCCGAAGGTGCATCTGGCGATCCCATCACCGATGCTTGCGGCAGGGTGAACGAAGGACCCCAGGGGCCAGTTATGTCAGCGGCCATCTCTCACCTCAGGCAATGGGTGTCAAGACGCGAGCTGCCACCTGCTGCGGAGCAGATAGGGACCAGCGGGGATGCGATAGCCCGCGACACGAACGGCATCGCCCTGGGTGGTGTCCGCACACCGCCGGTTGACGCACCCATCGCGACCTTGCGCGGTGACAACCCTTCCGCAGGCAGCTACGCGTGCGCGCTGTTCGGCAGCACAGCACCCTTTGACGCTGTGAAGCTCGCGTCGATGTACCCGACCCATTCGGCTTACGTCGATCGAGTGACGAGATCGGCCACCGAAGCCCGGGATCGCGGGTTCCTCACAGAGGCCGGGTCTCTGGCTCTCATCGAGGCGGCCCAGCAGTCCACGGCCGGTTCGTGAGAGCGATCTCCACGACAAGGGTCAAGCACCATCGTTGCCAGATGGCCAGTGCCGCGCCCGGCTTCGCCATGTGATGCCCGAAGGCGGTCTCGAACCAGAACCCGCCTGATCGACGTGCCGGGCCATCATGAAGCCGGTCAGGGAGCCCGCGAGCCGAGCTTGGTTCAGCCGGTGAACCTGGGTACCGCAACCACACCAGAGGCGGCACCGGATCCTCCAGGTGACGAAGCTGTGGTCGAGGAGCCCGCGCTGGCGGGCACGCTGGTGGTCGTGGACGACGGACTTGTGGCGGGGCAAGGAGCGGGAGGGGTGGCCTGCGCGGCAGCGGCTGACGCGGACAGCCCAGAAGGGTCACCCGCGGGACCTGCGCGCCGGTTGGCCGATGCGATCCCTGATCCGCGAACCGCCAATGGTGCAGCTGTGAACGAGTCGACGATCGGCCCCAGGAAGTCCTGGTCGTCCCAGATGCTCGGGCCCACGGTCCCTTGTCCGGGCACCAGGCCGGCAGGCGGGTAGTAGACGAACAGGTCCGGGTCAGCAACCGGAGGGCAGGGGCTCTTGACATAGGTGCCGTTGCGAACCACGACCAGGTCGAGGCTTGGGATCACGTAGATGAACTGCCCGTCGAAGCCCCGAGCAGAGAAGAACGGCGGCAGGGATCCGTAACCGGACATGTCGAGCCACCACTGGTAGCCGTAGCCCGAGTACGAGGCTGCGCTGTCGGTGATAGACGCGTTGACCCACGACGAGGGCACCACCTGCGTAGAGCCCCACGTCCCGCCGCGCAGGTACAAGAGCCCGAAGCGCGCGAAGTTGCGGCTGCTCGTGTCCACGCAGCAGTAGGTCAGGGTGTGCCCGGCCGCATCCTTCCACCAGTCGAGCTTGTGGATCCCGATCGGATCGAGCAGCTTGGTCCGCGCGTAGTCACCCGCCGACATGCCAGTTGCCTTCTCAATCACGCCTGAGAGCAACATCGAGTTGCCGCTCGAGTAGTTGAACCAGGTGCCGGGCGCGACCGCCGCGGCGATGCTGGCCGCGTAGGCCAGCTGGTCGGGCTGGTTGGCCACCATGGCGACGATGTTGGAAGTAGCGAAGCTCGACGGGTCATAGTCCTCGAGCCAGTCAAGGCCTGTCTCCATGTGGAGCACGTGCCTCAAGGTGATCGACTGGCGTGGTGTGCCCGCCCACTCCGGGAAGTAGGTGGTCATCGGGACATCGACGCTCGGGATCTTGCCTTCGCTGATGGCTATCCCGATCAGCGCGCTGGCGAAGCTCTTGCCCACTGACCAGCTCGCTCCCCAGGAGTCACTGTCGGCACCCGGCGCGTACCACTCGGCCACGATCGCGCCACCGTGGACGACGACCACACCTTGTGTGTTGCGGTCCGGGGTGAAGGCATAGGTCCTCGCCTGGTCGAGGATTGCCGGGTCCATCCCGTGTGATTCGGGCGTCTCGATCAGCCAGTCATCGCCTGGCACCACGGAACTGGCACTGGGGCCCCCCGCTCTGAGGCCGGTAGCCGACGATCCTGCGACAGGCATTGCGAGGCTCGCGCTGCACACGAGCAAGCCCAACACGAGGAGATGCCTCGCAACCGTCGGACCAGAGCAAGACCGCGAGCGAGATGGGCGGACGGGACCCATGGCGATCATCCTAACGTCCCGCGTCCGCCAGGCCGGTTCGCGCCTGCGTGCGCGCGGATCTGGCTCATGTGGTCTATCCGACGCTGGATCAGAGCCGACGTCCCGATGTCGCTGCGGTACCGGACCGGCCCCTGCACCGACGAGGCCGCGGCTTCGGCCGCGACCTCCGCCTCGCGGAGGTCCTTGCCGATGCCGACGACGGCCAGCGAGCGAGACCCGGTGAGCAGGACCTGGCCGTCGCGCTGCTCACACGATGCCCAGTAGACGCGCACCTCTGGCAAGCCGAGCACTTCGGTGGGGACGCTGACTGGCTCACCGACCTCGTCCCTGGCGCCCGGGTAGCTGGCTGGTACGAGGTACTTGCAGACGGTCGCCCGGGGCTCGAAGTCGACCGGACCGAGCTCGTCGAGGTGCCCTCTCGCCGCCGACCATGCCACGTCGACGAAGTCGGTCTGCATGATCGGCAACACGTTGAGTGCCTCGGGATCACCAAAGCGCGCGTTGTACTCGATGAGGCGCACCCCGTCTGCGGTCAGGATGAACCCCCCGTACAGGACGCCTCTGTAGGGCTGGCCCGTCTCGCCGAGCAGCGCCTCTATCACCCGCTCGTTGATGCCGCGGGCCTGCGCCACGTCTGCCCCGGACAGGAACGGGAGCCCCCAGTCCGCACACGAGTAAGAACCCATGCCCCCAGTGTTGGGGCCCGTATCACCTTCATACGCACGCTTGTGATCCTGCACGGCCGGGCAGTGGACCGAGGTTCGACCATCCGTGATGGTCATCAGGCTGAACTCCTCTCCCTCCAGGCGCTCCTCGATCAGAACCCTCGCCCGGTCATTGGCAGCTATGCAGTCAGCCGCGTACGAGACGGCATCATCGATCGATTCGAAGTGCTCCGGGTAGACCCGTACGCCCTTGCCCCCGGTGAGGCCTTCGGGCTTGACCACGAACTCGCCCATCTGAACCAGGTGCTCGCGCAGGCCGTCGGTGCTGTCGAACACCTCATAGGCCGGGTTCGCGTCGATGCCGTGGCGATCGAGAAGCTGGCGTGCCCAGATCTTGCTGGCCTCGATCTGGGCGAGGTCTCGCGTCGGGCCGAAGCATGGCACGCCGATCTTGGTGAGCTCGTCCACGACACCTCTGGCAAGGGGATCTTCGGGACCGACGATCACGAGGTCAGGTGACACCTGCTGTGCCCACCGGAGGATCGTGTCCGGCTCGATGGTCCCTACGGTCACCTGTTGGCACTTGCTGGCCAGCCCTGGGATGACCATGGACGAGACGGCGAACAGCTGCTCTTTGGGCAGCGTCTGCCTGCATGCATCGGCGATGGCGTCGGTGCGGCCGTCTTGGCCCACCAGGCCGACTCGTCGGTCGCCCCACGGCTCGTTCACTGGAGGTCCTCCTCGGGATCGGCGGTGCGCGGCAGGTTACTGCCTTGCCTCTCAGCTCCGGCGGGGACACCTGCCCCGGATGGGCGAGCGCGTGGCGATGGCGTCGTCGGCCCGGCCCCGGTCACCGGCGAGCTCCCTGGCGGTCGGCGTGCAGGATCAGAGGCGGGTTCTGATCTCTGGTAGAAGTATCAGGCACAGTCGCACCGGGAGGGCCATGACCGACGCTGATGAAGCGCTCACGAGCGGGCAGGCCTGGGCCGAGTTCTGCCACGCTCTCGAGGGTGCCGGACAGCTCATCCTGCGCGACACGGCGCCCGGGACACCACTTGACACCGCGGAGGGTCATCGCTACCTGACGCGGTTGTTGCGCAACTCGCTCTACGCCACGATCGAGAACTCAGATCCCGACCACCCGCGTTGGCAGGGGCTGGACCTGGTGAAGATCGGCGCGGACAACCCCGACAACGTCTATCACTCGGCGCCTGTGAAAGGTACGAGCACCTACCGCATCTTCGGAACCCGGGGTTCGATCGCGTACACGAGCTTCGGGTCCAAAGCCAACCGCTACGCGACAGACGGCACGATGGCATCCACTGGCGAGCTGCGCGATGCGGACCTGCATGTAGAGCCCGATGGCAACGTGGAGATCGTCGTCTCCGCCGACCAGCCCAGGGGCGCCGGGAACTGGCTGCCGCTGGCCGCGGACTCGACGATGATCGTCCTGCGAGAGTCATACCTTGACCGCCGAAGCGAGACCCCCGGCGAGTGGAGGATCGAGCGCCTCGGTGAGCCAGCACCCGAGGGCCCGCTCACATCCGAACATGTCGTCCGGTCGCTTCGACGCACGGCCATGGCGGTGGCCGGGACGGTGTCGACCTTCGCTGCCTGGACCGAGCTGTTCATGACGCGGCCCAACGAGCTTCCTGACTGGGGCCAGGAGATGTTCCAAAGAGCCGGTTGTGATCCCGAGATCTTCTACCTGCACGGCTATTGGAGCCTCGAACCTGGCCAGGCCTGGGTCATCACCACTGAGGTTCCGGAGGCCCCGTACTGGAACTTCCAGCTCGACAACTGGTGGATGGAGTCCATGGACTGGGACAGGCAGATATGCGTCAACAAGGCTTCGGCGCACCTTGACCCGGGCGGCACGCTGACCCTCGTCGTATCGCCGACCGACCCGGGCTGGGGCAACTGGATCGACACGGCGGGGCACAGCTGCGGGACAGCTCTGTTGCGCTGGATCGGGGCCGACCGCCATCCCCTGCCCACCTGCCGGATAGTGG
>JAHFUU010000568.1:0-391 GCA_023264915.1 Microthrixaceae bacterium
AGATCGACCGCAGGCAGTTCTGGAGCCGACGCCTCAGACGGTTGGTTCCGGCATCGGTCCTGGCGATCGCGTTCATCGTCTTCACCTCGATCCTGTTCGCGGAGTCGGCCCAGCTCGCACGGCTTCCCGGGGACACGCTGGCCTCCCTCACCGATCTGGCGAACTGGCGGTTCGTGGTCCAGGGCGACAGCTACGGCGCTCTGTTCGCCACCAAGTCCCCGATGCAGCACTTCTGGTCGCTTGCCATCGAGGAGCAGTTCTACCTGCTGTACCCGCTTGCACTTGCGGCGTTGCTGGTCTGGACGCGGGGCTCGCGTCGAGTCACGGCGGCGGTGCTCGCGGGCCTGGTGGCGCTGTCGGTGGCCGAGTCCGTCTGGCTGCTGTCCAACGG
>JAHFUU010000568.1:401-2566 GCA_023264915.1 Microthrixaceae bacterium
GAGCTGGTATCGACCGGCTGTACTTCGGCACCGACGTGCGCGCGGCCGAGCTGGTGATCGGTGCGCTCCTGGCGCTGTGGTGGCCCAAGCAGAACATCATGCGCCACCGCCACGCCCGCGGGGGCACGATCTGGGGCGGCGCGGTCGTCTTCGTGGCAGTTCTGATCTTGTGGCGCCTGGCCAACCACGAGAGCACCTTCTGGTATCAGGGGGGCCTTGCGGTGTACGCGTTTGGGACCTGCGTGGTGATCGTCGCCGCCTTGCAGCCGATCGGGCCGGTTCGCACGGTCCTGACGTTCCGCCCCCTCGTTTGGCTGGGGCTGATCTCCTATGGGGCCTACCTGTTTCACTGGCCCGTGTTCTTGTGGGTGGACGACCGGACCGGTCTGTCGGAGTGGCCCCTGTTCATCCTGCGGGTCGCCATCACGTTGGTTCTGGCGGTCGCGTCCTACTTCTTGCTGGAAGCACCTGTGTGGCGCGGCGCGATGTCGAAGCGGACCGGGTTGGTGCTCGCGCCGTCGGTAGCCGGGGTGGCCTTGGTCGCTGCCGTGATCGTGGGAGTCATCCAGCCCCCTCCGATCGACCTCCAGAACGCCGTGGGCGCGACCGCGAGGCCTGGGGCCAACACGAAGTTCCCTGACACGCCAACGGTCGGGGTGTACGGCGACTCGACGGCGTTCACTCTCGGGCTTGGGTTCGGCGGCTGGACCCAGTCGCACCCCGACATCTTGTGGTCCAACGGTGGTTGGGCGGGCATGGGGTGCGGAACCCTCGAGACCGCGCGGCGTTACCGGGGAAGGGTGGTCAGCTACCCCGATGGCTGTCGTAACTGGGTCAAGACGTGGGAGAGGGCGGCCAACGACAGCCACAACAACGCGGCGATGGTGCTTGTGGGCCCGTGGGAGGTGGCCGAGACCCAGGTGCCGGGCGAGAAGGGATACCGAGTCATCGGCGACCAGGTGCTGGACGACGCGATCCGAGCCAAGCTGATCGAGGCGGTCGGCGTGCTTAGGGCTTCGGGGGCTCGGGTCGTGCTGTTGACCTCACCAGACATCGACACGGGTCGTGCGAACGGACGGTCGCCGAAGAACAAGCCCCCCGAGACCGACCCGAAGCGAATGGCGCGATTCAACCAGATCCTCCGTGAGGTGGCGGCCTCGCGGGACGGTGTGACGGTGATCGACCTCAATGGTTGGATCAAGGCCCAGGGGGACGCGGACTACAGGATCCGTCCCGACGGGGTGCACTACACGTGGGACGGTGGCGGGGCCGTCGCCGAGTGGTTGGGAGCAGAGATGGCCCGTTCGATCGGTGGGCACCCCACCTGACCGCGGGGAATGCAGTTGACGGCGGCCCGGTGGGCCTGCTGGCGCTGCTTGGAACCCGCGGGATCCCCCGCGACCGCGAGGACATGGAGCCGCTATGGTCAACGAGCCCTTCCGGGGTGGTGTAATAGGCAACACGCCAGGTTTTGGTCCTGGTCTTAGGGGTTCGAGTCCTCTCCCCGGAGCCGCCGGCAGGCACGAAGTCCTCAGAGCCGTTGCGCCACGGTGGAAGCTGCGAACCGGCGATCTGGTCACAACTTGGCCACAAGAGCGCGTGGGCTGGCCAGCGACGGGTCGCTCCCGATGCGTTCGGCATGGGCGATGTCATCGTTTGGTCCCTGAAGCTTCGCGTCTAGGCAACGTCGTGGCCGGGACAACAGTGATGCCGAAGCGGTGATCGGCGTCCTGCACGGCCTCAGAGCGGCCGGTTCAGGAGATCGGCTCGGGGACCAACCTCGCAAGGGCCGCAGCGGCCCTGTACGCAGCTTCGGCGGGGCCCATCTCGTCGTCGCGCAACAGGTTCGCCATGATGGCCAGCACCCTCTCCATCAGGGGTCGTGACTGCATGCCGACGCGCGTCAGCTCCCGCATGAGCGCCGGTCGTCCGATCACCTTGGCGAACAGGCGAGCCACCTTGAAGTAGAGGCCATACTCACGCTCGAGCAGATCAGGGTAGCGGTGCAGCTCCAAGCCGTCGCCGGTGGCCAGCACCTCGTCCAGCAGGTTCGCCTCCATGTGGCCGGTCTCGTAGGCGTAGTCGATCCCCTCACCGTTGAACGGGTTGATCGAGCCAGCCGCATCGCCGACGACGATCCAGTTGGGGCCGACCTGGGGCTCGAC
>JAHFUU010000101.1 GCA_023264915.1 Microthrixaceae bacterium
CGCATCCACCTCGCCCAGATCCGGCGGGCGGCGCGGTACTTGGCGATCTCCTCGAAGAAGTCGATGTGGGCGTTGAAGAAGAAGCTGAGCCGCGGCGCGAACTCGTCGACGTCGAGCCCTGCCGCGAGCGCAGCCTCGACGTAGGCGAAGCCGTTGCCGAGCGTGAACGCGAGCTCCTGGGCGGCGGTCGAGCCGGCCTCGCGGATGTGGTATCCCGAGATCGAGATGGGATGCCACCGCGGCAGCTCGGCTGCGCAGAACTTCACGACGTCGCTGACGAGGCGCATCGAGGGGCGCGGCGGGAAGACGTACTCCTTCTGTGCCTGGTACTCCTTCAAGATGTCGTTCTGGATGGTCCCGCCCAGCTTCGAGCGCGCGATGCCGGCGTTGTCCGCCACCGACACGTACATCGCCAACACGATCGCCGCGGGGGAGTTGATCGTCATCGACGTCGTCACCTGGTCGAGGGCGATCCCACCGAACAGCTCACCCATGTCGGTGATCGTGTCGACAGCGACGCCCGCGCGGCCGACCTCGCCGACCGAAAGAGGATCATCGGAGTCGCGGCCCATGAGGGTGGGCATGTCAAAGGCCGTTGACAGGCCGCTCCCGCCTGCCCTGAGCAGCTCCTTGAAGCGGACGTTGGTGTCCTCGGCGGTGCCGAACCCCGCGAACTGCCGCATGGTCCAGAGCTTCGAGCGGTACATCGAGGCATAGGGCCCCCGCGCGTAGGGGTACTGTCCGGGCCACCCCAGCCGGTCGAGCACGGGCTGGTCGGCCTCGCCGGCTGCGGGGCCGTACACCGCCTCGAGCGGTATGCCCGACAGGGTCTCGAAGTCGACGTCACGGCTGGGGGCCCTGTCGTAGGCCTCCTGCCATCGGTCGCGATCGCTCATCGCCGCAGACTACCTGGAAGCCACCCGGTTGACCCTGTTCACCCCGTGCGCCGGCGGGCCCGCGCCGCCCGTTCAGCGCAGCCGGACCGCCCCCCCGTCGGCGTCGAAAGCTCGAGCGGTCCTGACGTCGCTCGGAGCACCCGACAGCGTCAGTGCCGCGAGGATCTCGAAGGCCGCCGTGGTGGGTTCTGAGCCGGGTGGGAAGCGTGCCGTGGCTCCCTGGGCGTCCTCGTCGAGATCCCAACCGCGCTGGTCGAGTGCCCCGGCCAGGTTGTGCAGGCGCGAGGTGCTGAGATCGGTGTATCGCACAGCCAGCACGACGTGCCCGCTCTCGCGGGCGGTGATCGTGAGGCGGTGCCACCGATCCGGTGCGGAGACGGTGGCAACAGAATCGAGCCCTGAGGCGATGGCATGCGTGCGCAGCCAGATGACCATCTCGCTGACGATCCCCATCACGTCGAAGTCCCCCAGGTCGAGCTCGAGCTCGTTCGAGGGGGACGACGCGGACGACGCAGATGGAGCAGGTGGCACGGGCGCGAGCCTGCCACGTCATCGTGGGGCTACGGTGCCCGGACGAGACCCGTCCAGCGAATCTCATCAGCGGGCGGTGCTGCGTCCTCGTGGCAGGGTGGGTGGTTGCCACATCCTCGGTCGGCTTCCTCGGCGCATGCGGAACCACCGAAGATCCGAACCGGCAGCACTCCCTCGTGTCTGACACGGGCGTGTCGGGCCGGCCGGCACCTGCGGGTCCGGCAACGGGGTTCCCGTCCTTGGTAGCCTTGCGGGCGCAACCTGGGAGTTGTGAAGTGGGGGAGCCTGGCAACCGTGTGAATCCAACTGTCCCGTGCCGTCTGCGCGGGGCCGAGCGAGGCGTCGCGTCCGCTGCCCTGTTGGCCGTGGTGTGCCTCGCGGGCGCTGCCTGCGCCGCGACAGCGCAGGTGAGCGATGGCCGTGTGGACACATCGGGCCGCGGCTCGCTGCCCCAGACGGCCGAGTCGGCGCGCGTCACCGAGGACGAGGGCGCTGGCTCTGGTGTCTTCGTAGCCGAGGAGGCGACCGGATTCGTGGACCCGCGGGTCCCGACCACCGACGAGTCGGCGCCGACCACGACTGAGACCACGATGGCCCCGTCCACCTCGACAGCCAGAAGGCACATGACCCCCGTGACCCTGTCATCGAGAGCACCCCCGTCCGGGCCGGGGGTCCCTCCGATCCCCAGCTTCACGGCCAGCCCCGAGGAGCAGGAGTTCTTCGCGTGCGTCGTGTTCCGCGAGTCGAGCGGCAACCCTGCCGCCATCAACTACTCCTCGGGTGCCGCGGGCCTGTACCAGTTCATCCAGTCGACCTGGGACGCTGTCGCTCGGCGCATCGGGCGCTATGACCTCGTGGGCGTGAACGCGGCTCTGGCTCCTGTCGAGATGCAGAACTACTTCGCCCACGTTCTCTTCCAATGGCAGGGTGCAGGCCCTTGGGCATCTGACGGGTGCAAGCTGCGCGCGGCCGCTCCGACGACCTCGGGTACCGGCCCGACGTCGACCACGATCGACCCCTGGAGCATCCCGACCTCATCGGTGCCGTAGCGGATCGAGTCCTCCTGGTGCAGACTCTCGTCGATGAACGCCCCACCGCTGCGCCCGGGCCGCAAGATCACCGGCATGTCGGCGATCCTGGTTCCCTTCACCACACGCCGCGACATCGATTGGGGATCCCTCGAAGCTCACATCGAACGAACCGCAGCGGCGGGGCTGGTTCCTGCGGTCAACATGGACACCGGGTACGTGCAGCTTCTCGACGTTCCAACCCAGGACCGGGTACTTGACCGGGCGGCCTCGTCGAGCGGCGGGTCCTTCGTTGCCGGTGCGTTCGTCGGTGACAGGCCGGGCGACCGTGCCGACCTCGACGGCTACTGCCGGCGGATCGAGGCCATCGAGTCGCGGGGTGGAACGCCGGTCATCTTCCCGTCCCACGGGCTCAATGCGCTCGACCCGGACCGCTGGGTGCAGGCTCACCAGACCTTTGGTGCCGCCGCGGACCGGTTCATCGCGTTCGAGCTGGGGCCGATGTTCGTGCCCTACGGCCGCATATGGCCACTGGAGGCATACGAGGCGCTGCTCGCCGTCGAGTCATGCGTCGGCGCCAAGCACTCCTCCCTCCATCGCCAGCCCGAGTGGGACCGGATCGAGGTGCGTGACCGGTTGAGGAGCGACTTCATGGTGCTCACCGGAAACGACCTCGCCATCGACATGGTGATGTGGGGCAGTGACTACCTGCTCGGCATCTCGACCTTCGCACCTGACCTGTTCGCCCGGCGCGACGCCCTCTGGGAGGCGGGCGACCCGGGCTTCTTCGAGCTCAACGACACGTTGCAGTACCTGGGTCAGTTCGCGTTCCGGTCACCGGTGCCCGGCTACCGCCACGACGCAGCGATGTTCTTGGTCCTGCGAGGTTGGACTGGCAGCGATTCGGTGCCCGCTGGCGCCACCTGCCGCCCCTCCTGGGACAGGGAGGTGCTCACCGAGATCGCCCAGAGACTCGGGGTCCTCGCCGGCGACGGCCCTTGCGGGCCGTCATGAACCGCGATCGCTACCCCCAGGTCAGGTCCTTTGCCAGCATCGAGGAGCTGCGGCTCCGCCTGGTCGAGCTGGGGATCGCCGAAGACCTCTGCCTGGGCGACGGCTCGCCCGCCCCGTTCCCAGATGATGGGCGCGGGTTCCGCGAGGGCCTCACGGGCGCGAGCTCGACGGATGGGCCAACAGCCACTGGGCCGGGGTCCCCCAGACGCCCGCCGCCTGAGGCCGGACCTTCTGGGGCGCCCGAGCTCGACGACAGTCTCCAGGTCCCCGGCAGCGGGCTGCGCATCCCGAACCGCTTCGCGATCTTGCCGATGGAGGGCTGGGACGGCACCAGTGACGGGCGGCCGACAGATCTGGTGCGGCGCCGGTGGCAGCACTTCGGATCCAGCGGCGCGGGTCTCATCTGGGGAGGTGAGGCGGTGGCGGTTCGCCCCGAAGGCCGAGCCAACCCCAACCAGCTCCTGATCGTCGAGCAGCACGCCGACGATCTCGCCGAGCTGCGCCAGATCGTGTGCGGCGCCTCGCCCCTGACCTCCAGCCCGGCTGGACGGCCGGTGATCGGGATCCAGCTCACCCATTCAGGCCGGTTCGCCCGCCCCGACGGTGTTGCGGCTCCCCGGGTCGCGTACCGTCACGCCACCCTCGACGATCGAGTGGGTGCGACCGAGGCGTCGGTCCTGACCGACGCGGAGCTCGACGAGCTCGTCGAGGCCTTCGCGAGAGCCGCAGAGATAGCCGAGCATGCGGGGTTCGACTTCGTAGACGTCAAGGCCTGCCACGGCTACCTGAGCCACGAGCTGCTCTCTGGCGTGCAGCGCCCGGGCCGTTACGGCGGCAGCTTCGAGGGCCGCACCCGCTTCCTCTCCTCGGTGATCGGTGAGGTGAGGTCGCGAACCCACCTGGCAGTCGGGGTTCGCATCAGCGCGTACGACTTCGCCCCCTTCCGTGCCGATGATCGCGGCATCGGTGCGCCCGAGCCGCAGCGCTCTTTTGCCTTCGGCGCGACGAGCGACGCCGTCGGGGTCGATCTCACCGAGACCCACAGGCTCTGCGAGCTGCTCGTCTCCCTCGGTGTCTCGATGGTCTGCGTCAGCGCGGGCAGCCCCTATTACAACCCTCACATCCAGCGCCCTGCGTACTTCCCACCCTCTGACGGGTATCTGCCCCCCGAGGATCCGCTGGTTGGCGTGGCTCGCATGGTCCGGGCGGCGACCGAGCTGCACAGGGCTCACCCTGAGCTGGTGGTCGTGGCGTCGGGGCTGTCCTACCTTCAGGACTGGCTGGGTGAGATCGCCAGACGGCTCTTGAGCTCGAGCGCCGTCGACGCGGTCGGCATCGGACGCATGGTCCTTTCCTACCCCCAGTTCCCCTCCGACGTGCTTGCAGGTCGCCCGCTCGACCATCGAAGGATCTGCCGTACCTTCAGCGATTGCACGACGGCGCCCCGCAACGGTCTTGTGTCGGGTTGCTACCCGCTGGACCCGTTCTACAAGACCAGGCCCGAACGGCTCGAGCTGGGCAAGGCCAAGCAGGCTGCCCGTCACCGTGCCTGAGAGCCCTGAGGCTAGCTGGCTGCCCGGGTCGGAGCTTCCCGAGCCCGGGCACGGTCGAACCTGGACCGTCTCGGATCGCGTATGTGGCGCCGCTCCTCAGCTGACGGTGAACTGGGAGTACATGCCGTTGTGGAAGTGCCTGTGGTCGCCCTCCACGAGATTGCACACGAGCAGGTAACGGCCAGGACCCAGGTCTGTGACGGCGAAGGACTTGGACTGTCCCGGTTGCACGTTCTCCACCTCGTCGACGAGCTCGACGCCCGCGCCCCGCTCGTCGACGGCGCCCTCTTCGTCGAGGGGGAGCCTGGAGGGATCGAGGTCGGTCCTGAACAGGACGAGCTCGTGCACGTCGGCACCCCTGTTGGTTGCTGCGAAGGTCACGGGGCCGGCCTTGGCGGCCGCAGGGGCGGCAGAGACGCTCCACTCGGTCATGTCGACTGCGACCCTGGTGGGCCCGGTTGCAGAGGTCGCCGGGCCACCCGGGCTCGCTGCGCGAGCCGTGCCCGTCCCGGTGCCCGATGCCTGGGAGGCCGAGCATCCGCCCGTCCCGGCGAGCACAGCGGCGGTCAGGGTGCAGGCGAGGCCGGCACGGGCACAGCTTCGGGGAATCAACTTCACGCCACCTCCAGGGGGGAATGGTCGGGTTGGATGTTAGGAAACCCTAATATATGATGATGGGTGTGGCAACTACACACAGGCCGGGTCTCTTGTATGATGGCTTTCGGTTTCCTCTAGAGATCCCGTATGGCGTGCAGACCAGCTTCGGAGGGGCGATGCGATCCAGCTTCATCGTGAGTGCCGCGACGGCATTCGGCCTGGTGCTCGGCGCGTGCAACTCCTCTGGCGGGTCGAGCGTCCAGTCACCGGCGACGCCTGCCGTGTCGCCGGCTTCGACCGGCCAGTCCACGGGCACCACGGCTCGAGGCTCGACATATGAGGTGGTCCCCGACTCGGCTGTCACCGCGGGGCTGTCTGACGTGCAGGCTCAGGCCATCGAGATCAAGTCGGTTCTGGGGACCAACCAGGCCGAGGCCAAGGCCCTCGTCAGGCAGATGTATGACTCGTGGTTCCTCTTCGAGGGCACCGTGCGGACCAACGACAAGAACCTCTACCTTGAGATCGAAGACGGGCTGGCTGCGATCAAAGCCGGGGTCGAGCAGAACGACCCGTCAAAGGTAGACAAGGGCCTCGCGGATCTGAAGGGGGGCGCCAGTGCCTACCTGGCCAAGCACCCCTGATTTGTCCGGGGGCTGCGCCCCCGACGCATGGCCTTCGGCCATGCTCCCCATCGCCGGCGGGCTCCCTGGCGGTCGCGCCGCCGCCCGGCGCTTGCCACATCCCCGACAGGTTCTAGCGCTCGTGGTCGGCGTCGCCGCGACCCTTGGCGTGCTCGTCTTCGGTGTTGCAGGCAGTGCCGGTGCGCAGACCGCGACCTCGGTCAGCCGCGAGGACGCGATAGTCCAGCTCGACTCAGTTCGTGCCAGCATCGATCGCACACTGGCCCTGTTGGACTCCGGGCAGCAGGACGCTGCCTATGCGCAGGCGGTCAGTGGTTACCTCGAGCACTTCGAGCAGGTCGAGATCCCGTTGCGGGTCGCTGACCCCGAGCTGACGGTCAAGGCCGAAGGTGTGTTCGCCGAGACCCGCCAGCTGATCCGGGACGATGCACCAACCGGTGAGGTCCGCGCGAAGCTGATCGAGTTGCGGGGTCTCGTCGACGAGTCAGAGCGCCGGCTCACCGACGTCGGCGTCGGGGCACCGGCGCTGGTGTTCAGCCAGGCCTTCCTGATCATCTTCCGTGAAGGCCTCGAGGTGGTGCTGCTGATCGCAGTGCTTCTCGGCTACCTCGAGTCAACCAAGGCGGGGGACTACAAGAGGCCGATCATGGGCGGCGTGGCGCTCGGTCTGGTGGCGACGTTCGCGACCTTCGTCGCGTTCTCGACGATCCTGGCCAAGCTGACCGTCGGTCGCGAGATACTCGAAGCGGTGACATCGCTGATAGCGGTCGCCGTGCTGTTCTGGGTCTCGTTCTGGTTGCTGTCCCGCCTGGACCACCGCCGCTGGATGGAGTTCTTGAAGGCCCGTGTCTGGCGCGCGGTGTCGGTCGGCTCAGGGGTCTCGCTGCTGCTGCTCGGCTTCACCGCCGTGTACCGAGAGGGGTTCGAGAGCGTCCTGTTCTACCAGGCGCTGCTGTCGTTCGGCTCGGGCCTTGCGGGGTGGGTGCTCGCAGGCGTGGCGGTCGGTGCCGTGGCTCTGTCGGCAGTCACGTTCGCGATCTTCAGCCTGGGGCGCAACCTGCCGATAGGCACGTTCTTGAAGGTCGCCGTCATCTTGGTGATGGTCACCTCGATCGCGTTCTTGGGCAACGCGGTCCACTCCCTCCAGGAGGCGTTCCTGATACCTCGGACACCGGTCGAGGTCGGGCGGCTGCCCATCTTCCTCGCTCAGGCGACAGGGGTATGGCCGACAGTGCAGACCATGGCTGCCCAGGCCTTGCTGTCCGCGGTCTACCTGGCGGGCGCGCTGTACATGTTCGTGATCAAGCCCCGCAGGGATCGCGCAGCCGCACAGCCCGCGCAGGCCGGCCCGGGTGACCCTCAGATCGTCGAGCAGCACGACACCGTGACCGCCGTGTCGGGTGGTGCTCCGAAGCAGCGGCAGCCCGCGGCAGGACCATCGCAATCCGTGCCGG
>JAHFUU010000102.1 GCA_023264915.1 Microthrixaceae bacterium
GTTGCCCTCTTCTTCGCTGATTGCTTCTACGGTGGGGCGCTGAATGACCAGCATTGGCATAACCTCTCGAATCGAGTGATTCTTCGGGTGGGCAGGTGGAGGGGTCGGTGAGACAATGGGCGGCCCTCAATGGCGGGCGCCGCCGCGTCACTTGGAGTAGAGTTCGACTATGAGCTGCTCGCGGACGGGTACGTCTATCTGTTCACGCAATGGCAGATCGAGCACCGTAACGGCGTAACCGTCGTCACCGGTCTCCAGCCAGGCAGGTGGGGTCCGGTCGAGCACGTCACGGTTCCATTGCATGGGGGTCATCTGGCGAGCCTTCGCGCGCACGCTTATCACGTCTCCCTTTCGTACGCGGTAGCTGGGGATGTCGACCCGCTTGCCGTTGACCGAGATGTGCCCGTGACCTACGAACTGGCGGGCCTGGGGGCGCGTTGCGCCCCATCCGGCCCGGTACACGACGTTGTCCAGCCGCAGTTCGAGGTACCGGAGCATGTTCTCTCCGGTGACACCAGGCCTTCGGGCAGCTTCCTCGTAGAGCCGTCGGAACTGCTTCTCGCCAAGCCCGTAGGTGAATCGGGCCTTCTGCTTCTCGGCTAGCTGGAGGGAGTACTCAGAGACGTTGCCCCGCCGGCGAGTGCGGCCGTGCTCGCCAGGAGGATAGGGCCTCTTGTCGAGAGCGATCGTCTCGCCCTTCGTCCCGAAGATGTTGGTGCCGTATCGGCGGGAGACACGAGCCTTGGGTCCTGTGTAGCGAGCCATCAGGTCAGAGCTCCCGGTCGTGTGAAACCTGTGCGGATCGTCGTGGCCATCCTCATACCCTCCGGCGCTTGGGGGGGCGGCAGCCGTTGTGGGGGACTGGTGTGACATCCTTGATGCCGGTCACCTCGATCCCGGCGTTCTGGATGGATCGGATGGCCGTCTCGCGACCCGAACCCGGTCCCTTCACCACCACATCGACACGGCGAACTCCATGTTCCATGGCTCGCCGTGCGCACTGCTCGGCAGCCATCTGAGCGGCGTACGGGGTGGACTTGCGAGAGCCCTTGAAACCGACGTTTCCAGACGATGCCCACGACAGAGTGTTGCCTTGCAGGTCGGTGATGGTGATGATCGTGTTGTTGAACGAAGACTTGATGTGCGCCACGCCGTGTGTGACGTTCTTGCGTTCCTTCTTGCGAGGCCGGCGACCCCCAGCAGATGGCTTTGCCATTACTTCTTCACCTTCTTCTTGCCGGCGACGGTCTTCTTCGGCCCCTTACGGGTGCGGGCATTCGTGTGCGTGCGCTGACCGCGAACCGGAAGGCCCCGTCGATGGCGCAAGCCCTGATAGCAGCCAATCTCCATCTTCCGCTTGATGTCCTGCTGGATCTCTCGCCGTAGATCTCCCTCGACCTTCAGGCTGGCATCGATGAAGTTGCGGATCCGCGCAACCTCTTCGTCGGTGAGGTCACGCACCCGTGTGTCGGGGCTGAGCCCGACCTCGGAGCAGATCCTCTGTGATGTCGTCCGTCCGACGCCAAAGATGTAGGTGAGCGAGACTTCGAGCCGCTTCTCGCGCGGGATGTCAACTCCTGCGATTCGTGCCATGACGCTGGTCCTCTCAGCCCTGACGCTGCTTGTGTCGGGGGTTCTCGCATATCACCATCACTCGACCGTGACGGCGTATGACCTTGCACTTCTCGCAGATCTTCTTGACGCTTGGCCTTACTTTCATGTCTCTCTCTCTTGCCAGCCGTGCCTCGCGGGCCTCGGCTCGGTCATGAACACCAGAGCAGGTTTGCCTCTGGCGGGCCCACGGCTCGGTTCGGACGGGGGCATCTCGATGGGCCAGCCTGGAACCGGCCCGTTGTGCTCACTTGTATCGGTATGTGATTCTGCCCCGACTCAGGTCATATGGCGTCAGCTCTACCTGGACCCGATCTCCTGGAAGGATGCGGATGTAGTGCATTCGCATCTTGCCGGAGATGTGGGCCAGAACCTGCATGGTCTGCTGGCCGCTTTCGACCTCGACGCGAAAGGTTGCATTGGGAAGTGACTCAGTGACCGTTCCCTCAAGCACGATCGCGTCATCTTTGGGCTTCGGCAGCGTTAACCTCCTGGTCGGACCGGCGGGTGCCCTGGCTGGGTGCGCCCACGACAATCCCGTCGCCGCGGAACCGACCTCCCTTTGACCAGCTGATCGCTGGAAGATCCGGGCGCAGAGCGGTCAATCAGTCTAATGGGGTACCCGGATGACACCAAATCTCTGGCAAGGAATCCCGAGTTTAACCGGGCTTGAGCGTGCAAACTAGGGGTACGCGTTCCCACGGCGACGGCGAGTCGGCACGGAACCAACACCGCGCGGCTCCCGGTGAACGGCTCAATTCCAGCCCGCCAGCCGATTTCTGGGAGCTGCTGTGAGAAACGAACCCGAGGAACGTCGTGATGTCACGGGACGGGCCACGCAACCGCGGTTCTGGACTGTCCGGTCGGCGTGGACCGCCGCTAGTGTCGAGCGATGCAGACGCGGGAAGGTTTCGGCCAGCACGGCAACGTCTCGCTCTTCGACGATTTCCCGACCACCACGACGGTGGCCGAGACGCTCACGGCCAGGCGAGGTCCATCTCCTGGCGTGATCAAGGCCGTGCTCGAGGAGTTCGCGTTCTGCATGAAGACAGCCACCCGGCTCGGCCGGGTCGTCCGAATCGGCGATCGTTGGTGGGGCCATCCGCAGACATATGGCTCCCGCCAGATGGCGGTCGTGGATGAGTACGAGCGAACCGGGGTCACCGCTGACGAGTTCGATCTGTGGGCGGTGCTCGACCCATCGGATCTGATCGCCCTCGTCTCTGCCAGGACCGGAATCGTCCCTGCGGTGGTCGATTCGGTGATCAGCGAGTTCTGCGCACAAGTCGAGTCTTTCCGGGTACAGGGCATCCACTTCTGCACACCCCCGCGTCAGCTCGGGTCGGCCGCTTTCATCCTCGACCAGCTCGCGACCAACCTCGACGTTCTGGCCTCGCACGACCACGACATCGTGTCTGCTGAGCGCGCACTGTCCACCGATGAAACTGACTGCGCTCACCTCCTGTGTCGAGACAGCGCTGGTGCGCTTCTTGTCATCGAGCTTCATCCCGGCCCCGAGACGTCGACCAGCACAAGCCCGATCTCGGCGGTGCTCGACAGCCTCGACGAGCCCGAGCCTCGTGGGTTGGTCTTGAGCGATGGGTACTCGCAACGATTCGTCGAGGACGTGATGACGGACGACAGGGTGATCCACCGGAACCTGCGCTCGCTGGATCTACCCGTATGTCGTGCACAGCGTTGGAGCATCCACGACGTCAAGACAGCGGAGATCACCGGATGGCTCGCCGTAGCCGCCGACGGTCGCACGGTCGTCAACGGTGGCGGGGAATCGTTCCCGACACTGGCGTTCTTCGAGCCCTTCGAGCAGCTTCCCTTGGATTGGGAGCGGTTCCGCCTCCAGCCTGGCGTTGTTCGCTGAGCGCCTCCAGACCCGCGAACGCCATTGTGTCGTCGATCTCAGAGGATCTACAGAGGTCGTCCGGGCAAGGTTGACTCGCGCTTCACGTGATTCACCCTTCGACGCTTCTGGTCGAGTTTCAGGGGACAGTGAGCACCTCGGGGCCATCGGAGGTGACAGCGACCGTGTGCTCGAAGTGCGCTGAGAGCGACCCGTCGGCAGACTTCACCGTCCAGCCGTCCTCGAGCGCGTAGGTCTGGCCCGAGCCGGCGTTCACCATCGGCTCCAGGGCGAAGACGTCACCAGGTCGTAGCTTGGCTCCCCTGCCGGGGCGACCATGGTTCGGAACGTCAGGATTCTCGTGCAGCGCACGCCCTATAGCGTGACCGGTGTAACCCTCCACGATCGAGAAGCCCGCTCGTTCGGCCGTCTGTTGGACCGCATATCCGACATCACCCATGTGGTTACCGACGACCATCGCGTCTATCGCCGCCAGAAGTGAGCGCTCAGTCACCTCGATCAGGCTCGCTGCAACTTCTGAGATCCTCCCGACCCCTGCAGTGAAGGCAGCATCGCCATGCCAACCACCGAGCACGGCGCCGCAGTCGATGGCGACCACGTCACCATCCCGTATTCGGTAGGCACCCGGGATCCCATGAACGATCTCGTCGTTCACCGACGCACAGATCGCGGCCGGGTAACCCATGTATCCGAAGAAGTTCGACTTCGCTCCTCGCCGTTGCAGAACTGCCCTGGCAATCTCGTCGAGGTGGGCAGTGGTCACGCCGGGCCGGAGCGCACCCCTTATCTCCTCGTGCATCTCGGCAACGACCCGGCCAGCGCGACGCATCTTCGCGATCTGGTCGCGGGACTTCACCCTCGACATCGGGGCTCACCAACGAGCGTCGTTGTCGAGGCGCTCGTCGATGGCTGAGACCAACCGGTGGAAGACCGTTTCGGGATCACCGACACCGTCCACGGTCAAGAGCAAGCCCTGCGAATCGAAATAGGCCATGGCCACCGCTGTCTTGACCTTGTACGCATCGAGACGGGCAGTGACCGCGTCAGGGGTGTCGTCATCACGTTGGACGACCGGCGTGCCATCCACCGGGCAGACACCGGACTGCGCGGCATGATCGCCAACTGTGTAGATGTGGCCCTGCTGGCAGACGCGACGGCTCGAGATGCGGTCAAGCACCAGGCCTTCGGGTACGTCGAGATCGACTGCGAGATCCACGACCGTGATCTTCAGCAAGGACTTGGCCTGGCCAACCGTACGGGGGAAACCGTCAAGGAGGAAGCCGTGCTGCTGCACGTCGTCGTGGTCGAGCCGATCCTTGATGACTTCCAGCATGGTCTCGTCAGGCACCAGCTCCCCGGCGTCGAGGATCGCCCTGACGCGTGTTCCAACCGCAGTTCCCTCAGCAACCGCTTCACGCAGCATGTCACCGGTCGAGATGTGCGGCGCCTTGTAGTGCTCCGAGAGCATGGACGCTTGAGTCCCCTTGCCGGCGCCCTGGCGACCGAACAAGACCAAGCGGATCACTTCAAGAATCCCTCATAGTTTCGCATCATCAGCTGGCTGTCGATCTGCTTCATGGTCTCGAGGGCGACACCGACAGCTATCAGGATCGAGATGCCCGAGAAGGACACCTGACTGTTGGGTAGGAACTTGGTGAGCAGCAACGACGGGAGCAATGCCACCAAGGCGATGAACAGCGCACCGGGAAGGGTGATGCGCGAGAGGATCTTCGCCAGGTAGCGCTCGGTCTGGGGTCCCGGTCGGATACCTGGGATGAACCCGCCCTGTTTGCGGATCGTGTCGGCTTGCTTCGCCGGATCGAACGTGATGGCGGTGTAGAAGTACGCGAACGCAACGATCAACAAGCCGAAGATGGCCAGGTGGACGATCGAGTCAGGTTTGGTGACATAGTCGTTGACGAAGGACTGCACGCTCTTGGCCCACTCCTGGTCCGCCGGGAGGACCACCGCCAACAGCTGGGGAAGGTAGAGGACAGAGCTGGCGAAGATGATCGGTATGACACCTGACTGGTTCACCTTGAGAGGTATGTAGGTGCTCTGGCCGCCGTACATGCGCCGACCCACGACACGCTTCGCGAACTGCACCGGGATACGGCGCTGGCCCTGTTCGACGAAGACGATGGCAACGAGCACCGCGAGGAAAGCAGCGATCGTCACGAGTAGGGCGAGAAGGCCTGAGGCGTAGATCTGGGCGCCCTGGGCGGGAAGGCTGGACACGACTGAAGCGAAGATGAGCAGCGACATCCCGTTGCCGATGCCCTTCTGGGTGATCAGCTCGCCCATCCACATCAACAGAGCCGTCCCTGCCGTCAGGGTGAGTACGATCAGCAACACGTGCCAGACGTCGAAGTTGGGCAAGATGTTGGTGCCGGTCGGGTTCTGCACCGAACCGAACCCTCCGCCACCGCTGTGGAACACGAAGCTCAGGCCTGTTGACTGCATGGCAGCAATGGCGATCGTGAGGTAACGGGTCCACTGGGTGGACTTCCGCTGGCCAACCGCCCCTTGGTTCTGCCATTGCTCGAGCTTGGGAATCACCACCGCCAGGATCTGCATGATGATCGACGAGGTGATGTACGGCATGATTCCCAGCGCGAAGAGGGACAAGCGTGTGAGCGCTCCACCCGAGAACAGCTGGAGGAACGCGAGCACGCCGCCTTGGGTGGCTTGCTGTTGCAGCTGCTGGAGCGCGTTGACGTCGACACCCGGGATGGGCAGGTACGCCCCGAACCGATAGACCGCCAGCATGGCCACAGTGAAGATCACCTTGTTGCGCAGCTCGGGGACCTTGAAGATGTTCTTTAGGCTGCTGAGCACCCGAGGGGCACCTCTGTGTTCGGAGATGAGAGCGGGCAAGTGCCCGCGAGTGGCTAACGAGGCTAGAGGAACCGCCGGCCTGACCGCCAGGTGGCCCCGACGTTCAAGCGGCCAACCTCCCAAGCTCGGCTGCATCCTGTGTCTTCCCGGTCGTCAACCAGGAGCTTGGGCGAAGGATGAAACCTGCCACCACAGCCATCATGGTTAGGCAGCGGACCGCAGAGCTGGCACGGTTCACCCCGAACATCACCGGATCGACCAGGAACACCCATCCCGCGAGGAGGATCGCGAGCTGTGCTGACCGTGGCCCTCGCTCGGGTAGTGGCAACAGCATCAATCCGAAGAGCAAGAAGATCAGGTGGTGGTTCCAGCTGATGGGGCTCGCCAGAGCCCCCACGCACCCAACTACGACCATGGCGTGCACATCTTGTCCCGCCTGCCAGCTCCGAGCGGCCAGCCGCATTCCAACAGGGACGACCAGGGCGACGATCAGGAGCCAAAGGATCACCTGCGTCGACTCCTCCAGGGACGTCTGGGCAACCAGGAAGCGCAACGAGTTGTTGCGACCATCGCTCAGGGCACCGATCCGGGATGTGTCAAAGACCAGCGTGGTCCAGTACAGCTGCGAGTCAGATGGCGCAGCCATCCACGCGAGCAAGGTGGCACCCAGGGCCGCTCCGCTCGCTCTGACGGCGGGACGCCATGACCTGGTTGCCACCAAGAACAAGATGAACACGCCGGGTACCAGCTTCACCGCAGTTGCGAGGCCTATGAGAACACCGCTCCAACGATTGCCTCGTCGCACCAAGATCAAGTCGGCCACTATCGCCAGCCAGATCCACAAGTTCACCTGACCGAGCTGGAGGTCCGGCCACATGAGGGCGGTCGGGATCGCTAGGGAGGGCCCGATCAGGCACACCAGCCTTCGCAGCCGACCGTCGATTGCCATCATGTGCCCGCAGACCAGCCAGAGGATCAAAGCGATGCAGGCCATGTTCGCGACCAGCCACACAACCTCGGCTACGCGGGGGTTGACCAGCGATGTCGGAACGAACAACAGGGGACCGAACGGCGGGTACGTAGCCGCCAAGCCGAAGGTTGGATGGCGGTAGTGATAAAGCGATTCGCCGTGGGCAAACCCGCTGGCTGACCCCTGGTAGATCCGGAAGTCGATCTGGCCGATGTCGCCGGTGCTGTCATAGAGGATCCAGAACGAGACTGCCACGCCAACGATTGCCACACCGCTGGCTGCGAGCAGCGGCCAATCCTTCATGGCTGCCCGAAGGCCTGACTGCTCGATCTCGGCTTGAAGATCCCCGCTCATCACCGAAGCATCGCGCAGGGCTCATGCCAATTGGGCAACGCGGAGTGGGTAGCGAGGCGGA
>JAHFUU010000569.1 GCA_023264915.1 Microthrixaceae bacterium
GCACCAACACACCCGAACTTGGCTTGGTGCCCACGACTGAGCCCGATGCGTATGGACCTTCGCGCAACCCGTGGAATCCGGGACACTCGACTGGTGGGTCAAGCGGGGGGTCCGCAGCAGCGGTCGCATCGAGGATGGTTGCTGTCGCACATGCGGGCGACGGTGGCGGATCCATCAGGATCCCCGCAAGCGAGTGCGGTCTCGTCGGCTTGCTCCCATCTCGTGGGCGTCATTCGCTTGGTCCTGAGAACGCCGACGCGTGGGGTGGGCTCGTGCGTCGTCACGTTCTCACGCGTACCGTCCGCGACAGCGCGGCCGTGCTCGACTGTGTCCACGGGTGGATGCCGGGCGATCCATACTCGGCACCGACTCCGGCGCGTCCGTTCAGCCTTGAAGTGGGGGCCGAACCGGGTCGTTTGCGTGTAGGCCTTCTCAGCTCGGTCGCCGACCCCAACGTGATGGTGAGCCCCGAGTGCGTCACCGCCGTCGAGGAGGTAGGGAAGCTCCTCGAGTCATTGGGCCACGACGTATCGCCGGCCGACCACGATCTCTTCGAGGATGAGCAGTTCAACACTGAGCTGACTGGCCATTTCCTCAACGCGTTCAGCGCGTGGACTGCGGCGGGAGTCGATGAGTTGGCCAACTATGCTGGCCGGCCGGCGAGCGCTGAGGGCTTTGAGGTTGGAACCTGGGCCATAGCTGAGATGGGTCGAGGCGTGTCCGCCCAGCAGTTCATGGAGGCGCTCGGTTTCTTCAACCGCTTCAGCCGGCGGATGGCTGCTTGGTGGGTCGAGGGCAACGACCTCCTTCTCACACCTACCTTGCCCGAGTTGCCACCGCCGCTGGGCGAGTTCACCGCATATGCTGACAACCCCCTCAACGGTCTGTTTCGCGCCTCGCCGATGGTTCAGTTCACCATCCCCTTCAACATCTCGGGGCAGCCAGCGATCTCCCTGCCCCTCCACTTGAGCAGTTCTGGCCTGCCCGTAGGCGTTCAACTGGTGGCTGCCTACGGGCGCGAAGACCTGTTGTTCCAGGTGGGGGCCCAGCTCGAACAGGCCTCACCTTGGCTGGGAAGCAGGCCCAGGATCGTGGCTTGAGACTCAGAGGGCCTGGGAGTCGCCCTGGCCGTCGATGCGATCTGCCGAGTGGGGTTCGGACCCGTGGACGCTGTCGCTGCGGTCCTCGGAAGCTCGGATTGGCTCGTCGCAGGTGAGTGCGAGATCGCTCCGCAGGAAGCCCGCTACGCGGAACCCTTCGGGCGGGGGCTGATCGACGTCAACCATGGCCCGGGCCACGAGTTCGAGCGCGTCGGCGGCGTCATGGTCGTGCCGTGCGCGGATGGCGTGGAGGGCTCCGTTCGGCTCGCAACCGGTCAAACCCGCCACGAGCTCGGCGAGGCGTGATGCCCGCAGGTCGATGACCTCGGGTTCGAGGACTGTCAGCTGGTCTTCGTTGGTCTCCGCACCGCCAGGCTGGCAGAGGCGGTGGCCCTTGTTGGTCGATGATGGCGAGGGCGAGCTGCGCGCCATTGGAACCTCCAGAGTCGACCGAGCACCACGACAGCCAGCCGGTTCGTTGAAGGGCCGGCCCGAGATGTCTCCGAGTGCTTGTCAGAAGACCTGACTTCCAGTCGGCGCTGTCTCTCGGTTCGTGAGAGGTTTTGTCAACTGCCAGCTCAACAGCTCAAGCACTTTCCTCGCGGTAGGAAGAAACCTGTACCAGCGGTGGACGGGTACCTATATCGACGGTGGTGCCGTCACGCCTTGGCTTGGTCGTTGTAGCAGCATCGTTGCGATCAAGTCGTCCGGCACGTGAGAGGACCGTGGCAAGAATGGCCGAGGCTTGAGGAGCGAGCTCGTCCAGAGGACGGTTCCGGTGGATCCTGGTGCCGAGATCAACCTCGGCCATCGCGTCAACCCCGGCCCTGTCGGCGACGTCGATCAGCAAGCCGATGTCCACGCCGTACCCTTCGGTGAAGGGAAGTTGCTCGAGGACGTCTCTGCGGCCGGCATATTCCCCGGCGAGAGGCTGCATGATGCCCGCCAAGTGTGGGAACAGGAGCGAGAGAAGCGGACGCGCGACCAGCTCGGTTACGCGCCCTCCGCCGGCAGCACCGTAGACGGGACGCTCGTAGAACCCCTTCACGAAGACGATGTCGGGATGGTGGAGCAAAGGGCCGACGAGCCCGACAACGAAACGCGAAGCGAAGTTCTCGATGTCCGCGTCGCACCACACAACCAGGTCACCTTCGGCCGCGAACAACGACTTCCACAGTGCCTCGCCTTTCCCGTGGCCATCCCCGAACTCGGCAAGCACGTGGCGGGCCTCGATCACCCGCGCGCCTGCGTTGGCCGCCACAGCGGCCGTGGTATCTGTGGAGTGATCGTCGATGACCAGCAACTCATCGACGAGGTTGAAGCGCTCCACCAGCTCAGTTCGAATCGTCCTCACGATCGACTCGACGGTTCTTGCCTCGTTGCGAGCAGGAAGGCAAACCGAGATGGTTCTTCCATTCTTGCGCTCACAGAGGTCCGCTTCGAGGAACTCAGAAT
>JAHFUU010000570.1 GCA_023264915.1 Microthrixaceae bacterium
CAGCCGCAGCGGTCGGATCGGGCTTGTCGGTCTGGCGTAGCTGGAACAGCACGGTGCGCTCGGCCAGCAACGTGAGCATCGACGGCGAGGCTCGAACGCTCGCGCCGTTCGGGATCTGCTCGGCGACCTGCAACCTCGCGAGGTCCACAGCGTCCCGCCCACCCCAGTCCCAGGGATGGCGGTACGGCGAGCTGGCAGCGCTCTGTATGAAGAACACCGATGAGGCCAGCAGGATCGCTGCGAGCAGGCGCCGATCGACCGCGACCTTCTCGACCCCCATCCTCCCCATCCGGCCCAGGGCGAACGCCGATGCGAGGAAGATGAACGCGGTCGCGGCCACCGTCTGCTGCCCGAACACCGCGTCTCGTGGCACGTCCGCGACCATGTAGAGGAACTGCAACGGCAGCACGGGCACCAGGTACCGCGGCGCCAGCACCGGCAGGAACAGGACCGGTGCCAGCAGGACGACCAACAGGTTGAAGTTCTGCTCGGACGTGAGCTTGTCGATCACCAGGAACGGGTGGGTCAGCATGCCCCATCCGACCGACAGGGGCGTCGAACCGAAATCGGCGAAGGCATTCACGTGTGCATATGACTCCGCTCCGAGCAGCGGCTGGATCACGCCGCCGCACAGCAGCGTCCATCCCAGGCCCGCACCCAGGGTGATCATGCCTGGGCGCCGCTCCTTCTCGACCACCAGCAGGCCGCCAAGCCCGGCCACCGCAAGACCGAGGTCGGCGCGGGCCAGCACGACGACCGCGCAGCAGATGGCGAACGGCCACCAGCGCCGGCCCAGACCGAAGAACATCGCACCGAGAAGTGCCGGCAGCGCGAGGGTCTCAGGGTGGAACCCGGCGAGGTTGAGGTTGTGCATGACGGGGTAGAACGCGTACACGAAGACCAGGGTCGCGGTGGCGCCCACGCGGAGGTTCGCGATGCGCCGGGACAGCCGCCACAATGGGATGACGGCCAGTGCGAGGGCAGCCGATTGCACGATCAGCAGCGCCGGTTGCGCGGGGACAGCCTTGGTCAGCCAGGCGATCGGGTAGAAGATGAACGAGGCTTGCTGGGACAGCACGTGAGCGTTGAACGTCACGGTGACCGTCGGGTCAGAACCCTCCCTCACCAGGAAGGCTCCCTGGGTGTAGGCAGCCAGGTCTGGTGTTCCATCAAGTGAGCGCGCCTTGGCCAGTGCGAGCAGGACCAGCAAGAAGAAGAGGCCGACCGCGGACACGATCGGGATGACCCTGTCTGCCCACTCGCTGTCCAGGCGTGCCTGCCACCTCAAGACGAGGTTGTCCAAGCGGCGGCGGAAGGTGACGGCCATGGGTCAGGGGCGCAGTGACGGAGTCGGGGGATCCTTCGGCTCGCCGGCCTAGGAGCCCAGGGTCCCTTGGGTGCAGTCGTCGTCGTGGCCTTGGCCGGCGAGGCCGAGCGGTGAGAGATCAGCGATCGGAGCCGCTGGCTCGATCAGATGCCTGCCCTTGTTGCGCGCGTCGTTCACCTCGGTGCTCACCGGGTGGATCTCGATGAGCGATGCGGGCACAGGCACGAGCAGCAAGCTCTCGAGCTCGGCCATGTCGTGGCACTCGGGATCCAGCCACCTCTCCCAGCTCGAAGGGTCGAGCATCACCGGCATCCGGTCATGGATCTTCGCGATGGCCTCGTTGGGCTCCCCGGTGATGATCGTGCACGAGCGAAGCTCCTCACAGGCTTCTTCGCCTGTGCCGGTGCCTGTGCCTGTGCCTGTGCCTGTGCCGGTGCCGGTGCCGGTGCCTGTGCCTGTGCCGGTGCCTGTGCCTGTGCCTGTGCCTGTGCCGGTGCCGGTGCCGGTGCCAGTTCCGGTGCCTGCGCCGTGGCGGGCGGGAGGGTGCCACACCTCCCAGAGCCCGGCGAAGGCGATCAGGTCAGCGTCGCGGCGATGGATGTAGAAGGGCTGCTTGCGCTTCTGGCCGGGGAGCCTGGCCCACTCATAGAAGCCGTCGGCTGGGATCAGGCACCTCTTGTGCGCGAACGCATGCTTGAAGGCGCTCTTGGTCGAGAGGGTCTCAGCGCGCGCGTTGGTCATCTTGTTCCCGACCTCGGGGCCCTTGGCCCAGAACGGGACCAGCCCCCAGCGCAACGACTCGACCCTGCGCTCCCCTCCCGATGTGAGGACCGCGTAGATGTCACTGGTGGGCGCGATGTTGTACCGGGCGTCGAGCCCTTTGGTTGCCACCGCTTCAGATGAAGGCTCCGCGGTGGAACCGCCGGGGCCCGCCGCGATGGAACCGCCGGGCACAACGGCATGGAAGTACCTCGCGATCTCGTCGGGCGTCGCCGTCGAGACGAATCGACCACACATGCACCCTCACCGTAGTGGCCCCGGCTCTACCGGTTCTCCACCAGAAGCAGATCTAGCGGGGCTTCGCCCCGGGCCCGACGAGTCATGTGGTCGGGTGCTCCCCATCACCCAGGGGGCTGCGCCTCCGCTCCCTCGCTGACGGAGCTGAAAGCGCCTACAGCGTCGGCGGGAGGTTCGCGTCCAGAACCGCGAAGAAGTGGGTGATGTCG
>JAHFUU010000571.1 GCA_023264915.1 Microthrixaceae bacterium
CGGAACCGCTGTCGACCCATCGAGCTATGGCGGCACTGGCGCCAACGGGACCCTCTATGACCTCTCGGGGGCCGCATGACTCCTCGATCCGAAACCCACCCATCAACGCCTCCCGCGAAAGGCAGAACCACCATGGACAGCAACCAGCCATCCGAGCATCCGACCGAGAGACCAGAGGACCTTCCTGGCCCACGCAACGGCACCGCACCCCAGGACCCTCCACGTGCGGAATCCGCCACGGCCTCAGCCGCCTCGCCCGATGACCCGACCACGGCGGCGACCCAGGCAGCGATGGGTCCGGCTCCCGAAACAGCGAGCGGGTCGGCTACAGGACCGCCAGATGCCGAGGCAAGGTCCACTGGCCACGATTCGTGGTTCGATGCCGAGCCCGACCCGTCCCCCGCACCGAGCTCGCCGGCGACCTCGCCGGGACGTTCCTGGAAGACGTGGGCAGGCGTGGGAGCCGCAGCCGCGGCGATCGGGCTCGTATCTGTCGTGGGCATCTCCGCTGCGAGCTCCAAGCTCTCAGACGCGACAGCCTCGGCTGCTGGCAACCAGCCCGGACGAATGGGCCAGATGCCCGGGGGAGCCGGTCCCGGGTCCGCGGGCCAGGGTTCTGGCGGGATGGCGATGCCTGGTGCACCGGGCGCGATGGGAACCATCGAGTCCATCGACGGCTCGTCGTTCACCGTCTCTCCCGTGCGCTCGCAGATGGCCTCGGGCAATGCCCGTACCACGCGGGTCACGACTGACTCCTCCACGTCATTCTCCAAGCTCGTCAATGGCTCGACCGCTGACATCGCTGTTGGCGACAACGTCGTCGTCATGAGTTCAGGCGCCGACGCCAACAGCGATGCGATCACTGCTCGCGCGCTGGTCGACAACGGGACCGATCCCGCCCCGCTCGGTGGGCCGATGAACGGTCCTCCCCCCGGGATGGGCACAGGTGCCTTGCCCCCCGACCCCAACCAGCAGGGCCAGGGCTCAGCGGGCGGCCAGCTCCCGCAGGGCCAGCTCCCTCAGGGCCAGCTCCCGCAGAACCAGGACGGCTCCTCTGCACAGCGCAGCCGCCCATCCCAGAACCGCCAGCCCCAGGATCAAGGTCAGACGCCGACGCAGCCCGGACCGGGCCGGGGTCCTGGGATCCATGGGGTCGTGACAGCCATCGACGGATCGACCCTCTCGGTCGAGTCAGCAGACGGTTCGACCATCACGGTCGTCACGGACGACTCGACCACGGTCACCATCGCCAAGCCCAGCTCGATGTCTGAGCTGGCGGTCGGCGACCAGGTGCGCGTCAACGGCCAGGCCGACGGGGACGGCACCGTCGCGGCGATCTCGGTGGTCAGCGGCGACCTCCCGGCAGCGCGAGGCCTTGGAGGCCAGAACGGCCCCGCAGCCGGCGGGCCGAACGGACACCTACCTGACACCCAGGCGCCTGGCTCCCCTGCCAACCAGAACAAGGCCAGGCCGAACCGCCAGAACCGCCAGGCTGGCCCAACCCAGAGCCCATCTCCCAGCCAAGGGTCCCAGGGCTCAGCCTCAGGCAACTGAGTGGTCTCGGAGATGGGGGAAGACGATCCCGTCGCGGCGGTGACTCGTCGGTCACGCGAAGGCCGGCTCGTGACCCAGCACTGATCAACCGCGACCTCATCTGCTGATCCCATCCCCAGCCCCGGCAACGAGGTGGCCGGCTGCATCGCAGCCGGCCACCGCCGCGCCGGAGTGAACCATTCCACGCACTACGGTCAGAGGATGCTTGCGAGGAGCTCGATGCGGTTGCCCGGCACGCGGCCGTCCGGCTCTGCCCCACTCGGCCCGGCCAGGCCCGTGACGGATCCGCCTGACTGAAGCCGTGCCAACCAGGTCCCCGCAACCCGGTGGCAGCAGCGGTACCACCCATCATCTCGAGGATGACGAGCTTCCCGTTGATTCGCTACCAGGCTCTGCACCCGGCAGCCGTCACAGGTGGGCCTATGCCGCCGCGTGCATCCTGGGCCTCGGCATCGGGGCGACGATGTTCGCGTGGGTCCTCACCGCTGACGGATCCGAGATACTTCCCCTGAAGGACCTTCCCGGCAGCTTCTTCGACACACAGGGGAGGGCCTTGCTCGACGGCCATCTCGACGTGCCGACTGATTCGGTTGGATTCGAAGGCTTCGTCGTGGACGGCAAGACCTACCTCTACTTCGGGCCGTTCCCAGCTGTCCTGCGGCTACCAGTCCTTGCGGTGACCGACCGCTTCGATGGCCGGATGAGCATCGTCTCGATAGGTGTCGGATGGCTCGTCGGGGCAGTGTTCTGTGCGCTGTTGCTCTGGCGGGTCCGCCGGTTCGTCCGAGGTGACGCCCCCGTCACCAACCACGAGCTCGCTGCCACGTCGCTGGCGCTCGCCGCTTTCGGCGGCGGATCGAGCCTGGTCATCCTCGCCGCGCGCCCGATCGTCTACCAGGAGGCAGATGTCTGGGGCTGTGCCCTGACGCTGGCGTCGTTGTGGGCGGTGCTCGGGGTCATCGAGCAGCTCACCTACCCGCGGCTGATCCAGGCAA
>JAHFUU010000103.1:0-2206 GCA_023264915.1 Microthrixaceae bacterium
ACGGGGTTCCGATCGGCACAGTGCCCATATACCAGGCACTCGAGAAGGTCGATGGTCGGCCCGAAGAGCTCACCTTCGACCTTTACCGCGACACCCTCGTCGAGCAAGCCGAGCAGGGCGTCGACTACTTCACGATCCACGCTGGAGTGCTGTTGCGGTACGTGCCGCTCACCGCCCGGCGGCTGACCGGGATCGTGTCCCGTGGTGGCTCGATCATGGCGGCCTGGTGCCTCGCCCATCACGAGGAGAACTTCCTCTACACCCATTTTGAGGAGATCTGCGACGTGATGGCCGCATATGACGTCGCCTTCTCGTTGGGGGACGGCCTCAGGCCCGGATGCATCGCCGATGCCAACGACGACGCGCAGTTCGCCGAGCTGAGGACCTTGGGCGAGCTGACCGAGATCGCCTGGAGCCACGACATCCAGGTGATGATCGAGGGCCCCGGCCACGTCCCGCTGAACAAGATCAAACAGAACGTCGATCTCCAGATCGAGACCTGCCACGAGGCCCCCTTCTACACGCTCGGGCCGCTTGTGACCGACACCGCCCCGGCATATGACCACATCACCTCCGCCATCGGTGCGGCGACCATCGGCATGTTCGGCACCGCCATGCTCTGCTACGTGACACCCAAGGAGCACCTCGGGCTCCCAGACCGCGACGACGTCAAGGCGGGGGTCATCGCCTACAAGATCGCTGCCCACGCCGCGGATCTTGCCAAGGGGCATCCTGGCGCCCAGGCATGGGACGACGCTCTGTCAAAGGCACGCTTCGAGTTCCGCTGGCAGGACCAGTTCAACCTGGCGATCGACCCCGGAACCGCGCGTGCCTACCATGACGAGACACTGCCCGCCGAGCCGGCCAAGACAGCGCACTTCTGCTCGATGTGCGGGCCCAAGTTCTGCGCCATGAAGATCACCCAGGACGTTCGCGACTACGCAGCCGAGCATGACCTTGCTACCGGCGACGCGATCGAGGCTGGCATGGTCGACAAGTCAGCCGAGTTCCGCGCTGGCGGCGCACGGATATACCCACGGACCTGAACCGCGCCGGCAGGACCGCTGCGGCTCAGAATGGCCACGACGCGAGACGTCGAATCCACCGGTGACGGACGGCGGGTCGTGGCTCGCCGTGGCGCGAGCGAGGCAGGGCTGCGTTGGGCAACCGCCGACCGAGGACCGTCGACTCAGGTCGCCGGCCCCTGGTGGGGTAGTGGTGGGATAGTGCGCGCACCTATCCTCCCAGTTGTTTGGAGAAGAAAGCTGACGGCAGATTTTCTGAAAACCTGCGTTGTCATCACTCAATTTTCTGGATACCTTTGCAGGGCGGCCGCAGCAGGCGGGCCACACCTCTGGTGGCGCCGAAGGGCTCCGGCCGGATCAAACCTCCAAGATCAACCTGAGGAGATACCCCATGCTCTTGCGATTCGATCCCTTCCGCGAGCTTGACCGTTGGACCGAACCCGTGCGCAGCCCGGCGATTCCCATGGACGCAGTGCGCAAGGGCGACCGCGTCGAGGTTCGCTTCGACCTGCCTGGCTTCGACCCCGAAAGCGTCGAGCTCGAAGTCGAGCGGAACGTGTTGAGCCTCAACGCCGAGAGGGCCTGGCAAGCCGCCGAGGACGAGCAGGTCCTGGCAGCCGAGCGCCGGCACGGAACCTACGCCCGGCAACTCTTCCTGGGCGACAACCTCGACACCACCCGCGTAGAGGCCAACTACGACAACGGCGTGCTCACGGTGACGATCCCCGTCGCCGAGGCCGCCAAGCCCAAGAAGGTCTCGATTGCCGGCGGAACCAACGGGACCCCACAGCCCATCGACGCTCAGTCCACCACGAGCTGACCTGGCCGCACTAACCGTGCAGGAAGATCCCCCTGACAGTCGAGGGCAGCCCTGAATCTCTCCTCCCTTGCAGACCGGCTGCCCCCGCCTAACCCGGTGCCCGACCCCTACCGACCCAGGGGTCGGGCACTTCGGGTTCTGCGGGTCGCCAGTTCGCTACCATCTCAGCATCCAACTCCCGGTGGGACCTCACCGGACCGCATCAACCTTTGGACCGAAGCGAGGCGAGATGGCCGTCAGTGCGTATGTCCTGATCCAGACCGAGGTCGGCAAGGCCGCGCAGGTCGCCAGCTCGATGCGCGGAAGGCCGAGCCGCAACGCCGGTCGGAGGTCCGCAGGCGTCGAGTCAGCGGAAGTACGG
>JAHFUU010000103.1:2216-6528 GCA_023264915.1 Microthrixaceae bacterium
CAAGCCGACACGATGGACGACCTCGGCAAGATGGTCGTCAGCCGCGTCCAGATGATCGACGGGATCACCCGGACGACCACCTGCCCGGTTGTCAACCTCTGACGAGGCTCCACCCCAGTCCCGACGGGGGCCCGTGGAAGGCCAGGGACGACAGACGCTCGCCTCCTTGGGGCGCCCACGGGCGCTCGCGCCCGCCTTCATGGTGGCCCCTCGCCGTGGCGGGTCAACAGGGAGACGTGCACAGTGCCGTGTCCCATGTAATCCTTGCGGGATGCAAGGCGCGGGAGCCCGACGGCGTGCATCTGTGGCGCGAGTGGTCCTCACCGCTTTGGTCTGTGCTGGGCTCTGTTGGTCTCCGGCCTCGACGGCACTGGCGCGGGCTGCTCGCGACGCCTCCCAACCGGACCCGCGGAACGACTTCAACACCCCGTGTGAACCACCGGGGCCGGCCGGGCCCGGACCCAGTGCCATGGACCTCGTAGGGGGCAGTGCCGTCGCGGTCGACGGAGGGGTCGACGTGACCCTCGAGACGGCCGGGGATCCGGCTGCCTACCTCGCTTCTGGCCCGCCGAGCGCAGCCTTCGTGGCCGAGATCAACACGACAGACGGCCAGTTCTACAGGGCCGTGCACGAGCTCCACGAGGGGGCCCACCGTGACGTCGTCGAGGTCGATCACGGCCCCTCTGCCGCGACGCTCCAGGTCCATGTCGACGGGCCTCGGCTGACCCTGCAGATCCGTGACGTCCCGTCCTCGCTCAAAGGGGCCAAGTGGTCAGCGACGACCTTCGTGGCTCCCGATCCGCCACGTCGCAAGGGTGATCCGCTCCGGGTGCTCTGTGACCTGTTGATGCCCCTCCAGACCGGGGTCCAGGATCAGGAACCGCCAGCGGCGACGCTCCCGCCCGCTCCCCCAATCGGATCTGGTACGGGCACCTCGCCTCCCGGCACGGCACCCGACGTCAACGTCCCGACCTCCCTCGAACAACCGAACCAGGCCCCCGAAGATCGCGGTGCGATGTACCGGGCTGCCCCAACCGCCGATCCCGCGTCGACCGCCGAGCCCGAACCGAACGAGGGCTTCGTCGACCGGTTCGGGCGGTTCTTGGTGGCGATCGCTGTGCTGTTGGGCTTCACGGCCCTGATACCGCTGATCTACTGGTTGTTGCGGTCCCGCCGGCGGCCTACCCCACCGGAGGGGGGGTCACACGGACCCTCACCCACCCCGCCGCCGGAGAGCAACGACTTCGGCAAGTGAGGTGTTCGCCCAGAGACTGCCCAGAGACCGCCATGACGAGGGTATGGGACACTGCCGGCATGGTCGATTCCACCCGAATGCCCCTGACCATCGAGCTCGCTGACGCCTTCTGGGCTCCACGCCAAAGCCAGCTAGCCGACCACACCCTCGACGTCCTTCTCGAGCGTTTCGAGTCGCACGGCATCATCGATTCGTTCCGGCGGCTGGCGCCCGGCTCTGGACTGGGAGAAAGGAGAGGCCTCTGGTTCTCTGACTCTGATGTCTACAAGTGGCTCGAGGCCGCCGCCTGGGCCAAGCGCCTCGACCTCGTCGGTGAGATGGTCGAGCTGGTCCCGCTGGCCGCTCACCCCGATGGCTACCTGCACACCTTCTATGACGTCGGCCCGGGCTCCCAGCCCCGCTACCGCGACCTCACCACCAGCCACGAGTGGTACTGCGGTGGCCACCTCGCCGAAGCGGCGCTCGCGCACAATCAGGTCACCGGTGAGGGGCTCCTGATCGACACCGCATGCAACTGGGCTGACCATCTCTGTGACACGTTCGGGCCGGGCAAGGACACCCGCGTCGACGGCCACCCCGAAGCAGAGCTTGCACTGGCACGCCTGGCCGAGCACACGGGCAACGAGCGGTACCTCGAACAGGCCCGATGGATCATCGAGCAACAGCTTGCCGCGGTCGGCCTGTCGGTCGACTCGGTCGATCTGGCCGGCCACGCGGTCAAGGCTCTCTACCTGGCCTCGGGCATCGCTGAGGTTGCTCGTTGCACCGGGGAGGACCGCTGGCGGACCTGCACCGAACGCCTCTTCTCGACGCTGGTCGACCAACGCTCATACCCCACCGGTGCGGTCGGTGGCCGATGGCTCGACGAATCCGTCGGCAAGCCCTTCGAGATGCCCGATGCCATGTCCTATGCAGAGAGCTGCGCGGCTGTGGCATCCACCCAGTTCTGCCGGCGGGTCTTCGATCTGAACCGCGATCATCGTGCTCTCGATCAGATCGAGGTGCTGCTGTTCAACGCGGTGCCGTGCGGGGTCGGAGCCGACGGTGAGTCGTGGTTCTACTCCCAACCCCATGCCGTGACCGAGATCGCTCCCGAGACCAATCCCTGGGCCACGCCTTTCGGGTACGGGCCGCAGATGCTTCTGGATTGGTTCCCCCCTCGGCGCCACCGTTGGTTCGACGTGTGCTGCTGCCCACCCAACCTCGCGCGCATGTTCGCGACCGTCGATCAGTACGTCGCCGACCTGGACCATCTTGGAAACCTGGCCATACACCTGCCTGTTGCCGCCCGGATAGGCGGTGCTGGATGGGATGTGGAGGTGAGCGGCAACTACCCCGCACAGGGCCGGGTCGAGGTCAGGGTGGATGCGTCGCCGCCCCAAGGTCAGCTGCTGGTCCGCACGCCTGGCTGGGCCGGGGGCAACGGCCATGTTCTGCTGGCTGACAGCGGCGCCCTGGATCTACCGGTCTGCGATCGATGGTGGGAGACCGACGCCCGCGTCGAGGGAGCCGGCGGCACGGTGTTCTTGCGTCGCGGACCCGTCGTTCACTGCGTGGAAGGCATCGACCTGCCAGGCATCGACCTGCGCGATCTGGTGGTCGACCCGGCACGGCCGCCAGGCAGTGCCTTCTCTGCACGGGCAGCGGGCCGCCGGGGCAAGCTCCACCGCCCGCTGCCAGACCCGCCCGCATCGGCTGACACCGAGCCCGTTGGTGAGGTACCGACGATCCCGTACCACGCGTGGGCCAACCGTGGCCTGACCACGATGCGCTACCGCTTCAGGCGTGCCTGAGTGCGCCTTCCGGTGCTGGATCTGCCGGGCCACGTGCACGGTGGCTGAGGAGCGGGTAGGGGCGCCCGCAGCGATCGTCACCTGGCGCGCCCGCGCGTTCAGCTGACCAGCAGCGCTCGGATGCCACATCCCATTATGAACAGGCCGCCGAGCCCGTAGAGCAGGAACTCGTACTGGCGAACCTGCTGGCGGTAGGCGTACAGGATGCCCACAGCGAACAGGGCGCTGAACCCATAGAGCATGTGGAACCTGGGTGCTTGGACCTTGGAGGTGTTCAAGAGCACCGTCCCCAGCACCACCTGGGCGGCCACCACGATCTCTGCTGCGATCACAGCCCACCACAGCGATCTCCTGCGAAGCGAGGGGACCCAGTGTGCAGTGGTGCACAGGGTGCCGGCCATGCCGTTGGTGAAGATCATCAGCCATCCCACACCCTGGTGAGCAGTGCGCCACATCGCCCGACACGCGACCCGCTGACGTGGCCTGCTGTCAAGAACGACCCGACCCTCCAGCCACCTCATAGCTCCACACCTCGCTGGCGATGCCGACAGGCCGCCTGCCCTCTCCACGATCGCCTTCGGAGGTATCGGAGCGGTGCCCGTGAGCAAAGGCCGGTGAGCTGACCCAGGCATCGAAGGCTTCCTCGTCGCGCCAGCGGGTGATGACCAGCCACGTGTTGCGATCATCGGTTGGCTTCAGCAACTCGAAGCCCTCGAAACCCTCTTGGCCGTCTACGGCTCCGGCACGGGCCGCGAACCGCCCAGCGAGCTCGTCACCGCTGTCGGGCGGAACGGTTATGGCGTTGATCTTGATCAGGGACATGGCGGCCACGGTACCGGTGGCCGGCCTGCAACCAACCTCAGGCGGGCGAGGGCCCCGTCAGCGCTGCTCGATGGACCACTGCCCCCGATCCGCCACCGGAGATCCGTTGGTCAGCGGCACCACAAGGATGCCGGCATGGCCTTTGGAGTCAGTCACGTCGCAGCTCAGCTTGCCGGTGCCGCCCGGTAGGACCACAGCCTTCGGGCAGGTCACCTTGAGATCGGGGCTCACTCCTCGCGCATGGTCGCTCAAGGGCCCGAGAAGCTTGTCGGTTGCCACCAGGTCAGGTCCGAGCTCCCAGCCCAGCTTGAGCTCGCCACCCTGCTGGCTCTGGGTCACCTTCACGGGCACTACCTGGCCCTTGTCGGTGGTGACCGTGCACGCGAACGTCGTCCCGGGCGCCTTCACGAGATCTTGGGGGCAGCTGATGTCAGCGACCTTG
>JAHFUU010000103.1:6538-7641 GCA_023264915.1 Microthrixaceae bacterium
CGATGATCGGTGCCACGTTGACAGGCTCTCCTCGCGAGCAACCGGCGACGGTGACGGCGAGCGCCGCTGGGATGGCGATCCACCGCCTCGCCACCTTGGGCCGCAGCAGGACCGAGGGCGTCGCCGGTCGACCGATCGAGGCTCCGATGCACACGTTGGGAGGCTAGAGGCCCCCAGGCCCAACCACGAGAACGCGAGTCGACCACTGGCCCGCGGCGACCGAGAAGATGCCGGCCATCCCCGAGCACTCAGGTGACTCGTCGGGCCGGGCGAGGCCCGTCAGGCATGGGGCCCCGTCAGGCATGGGGCCCCGTCAGGCATGGGGCCCCGTCAGGCATGGGGCCCGTCAGGCATCGAGCCCCATCGGGCCCGGGCGAAGCCCGCCAGGGGATGGAGATGGGTGGCAGGGCCTATAGCATCGGTGGATGGCTGACACGGGACAGGAGTCGTCGACCCCCGGGTCCACAGCGACCATCGGACCACGGGACTCGGACCGCCCGCCGGCTGACGCGGTCATCCGCACCACCGATCTGACCAAGGTGTACCCAGGTGACGTGCTGGCGGTCGATCAGCTCAACCTGACCGTTCACCGGGGTGAGATCTTCGGCTTGCTCGGCCCCAACGGTGCCGGCAAGACCACCACGGCCGGCATGCTGACCACGCGTGTCGTGCCCACGATGGGCCAGGCTTTCGTCGGAGGCATCGACGTATGGAAGCACCCTGCCAAGGCCAAGCAGCTCATCGGCGTGGTCCCTCAGACCAACTCTCTCGACCGTGCTCTTGACGTCTGGGAGAACCTCTACTTCCATGGCCGGTTCTTCGGCATGAGCGCCCGAAAGGCCCGCCGCGAGACAGACGACATGCTCGATCGCTTCAAGCTCACGGAGCGGGCCAGGATGCCGGTGCTCGCCCTTTCTGGCGGGATGGCGCAGCGGCTCATGGTTGCCAGAGCCGTGATGCACCGGCCATCGGTGCTGTTCCTCGATGAGCCCACTGCGGGGCTCGATCCCCAGAGCCGCATCGCTCTGTGGCAGATCCTCGACGACCTCCACACCGAGGGCCAGACGATCCTGCTGACCACCCACTACATGGAGGAGGCCGAC
>JAHFUU010000572.1 GCA_023264915.1 Microthrixaceae bacterium
GCCGAGCTGTGCGCAGAGGCGGCCTCGGTGCTGATAGTGGCGACACGCAAGACGGTGAACATCAAGAACGCCTTGGTCGCCGCTCGAGCGCTGGGCCGGCCCGCCAAGCTTGCCGTGGTGCTCAACGAGACGGGACGGCACCGGCACGACGACCTTGAAGACCAGGCTGAAGATGCGATCGGCGTCGATGTGATCGGCTCGCTTCCATATGAGGGCAAGCTCGACCGGTCCGGCTCGACGATGTCTCCCCACGTGCTCGCCCCGCCTCGCTCGCACTTCTCCAAGGCGATCGCGGAGATAGCCGACGATCTTCGCAGGTCCAGCTTCGGTGACCGCCGTCGCGCCGAGATGATCACCAAGGTCCAGTAGGTGCGCCGGCGCCTCACTCGCCCCCTGGAGCCACCTCGGACTGGAGGTAGTCGAGACCAGCGCTCATGTCGCCTCTCTGGACCAGCACCGGGATGGGGCTCTGGCGGACCACGTCGACCACCGCGCTGCCGTTGCGGAACCGGTCGAGCCCGGTCCGTCCGTGGGTCGCCATCACGAGCAACGAGCCAGTGGCATGCCTGGCGACTTCGACGATCCCGTCGACCGCCTTGGTGGTGTCGACGTGGAGCATCTCGACCGGGCATATGCCGGCGAGGGTCTGCTGGTAGCGATCGAGGTCGGGCTCGGGGCCAGGTGCCCCACGCACGCGGGAGTGCAACAACAGGCAGCGGATCCCGAGGGTGTTGGCCCATGCCCCAGCCAGAGGCACCGCCGACTCCGCAGTGGGGGTGCCGTCGAGGCACACGATCACCTGTCGCAGGTCTGCGGGGTCTCGGAAGTTGCACTCTGGCCCCAACAACAGGACCGGATCGTCACTCTCGCGGATGATCTGCTCGGCGACGCTCCCGAACATGAGCCTCTTGAGGCCGGTGCGAGCGTGCGTGGCCATGCAGACAAATGCCTTGGGCCGGTACGAGACGGCGATCCCCACTGCTCTGGCTGGCCGGCGCTCTGCCTCCACCCAGACGTCGATGGACTCGCCGCTCATCGCCATCGCCCGCTCTTTGAGCTGGGCCATGGAGCTGGAGGAGTCGGCGCCCGAGGCAGTCAGGACCAGCAGCCGGGCGTCGAATATTCGGCTGAAGTCAGCCCCGATCAAGCTTGCACCGAGGGACCTCGGAGTACCGTCGAAGGGAACGATGATGTGGTCATACATCGTCATGAGGCCTTGCCTTTCAAGCTGACCTGATGCTATTGCCCGCCGCGGCAACAAGCCTAGGGTCAGAGGTCATGGACACACACCACGGGCGTGGTGTCGGTACGAAGGGGGACCAGATGCGTGCGATGGAGGTGAGGACCTGCGGGCCGGCAGACGGGAACGGGCCGCTTTGCCGCTCGGACCGGCCGGACGGGCAGCCTGGCGAGGGCGAGGTCCAGATCGCTGTGCGGGCCTGTGGTGTCTGCCGCACCGACCTGCAGATCGCCGAGGGTGACCTCGAGGCCAGGCGGCTGCCGATCATCCCCGGCCACCAGGTCGTCGGCGACATCTGTGCCGTGGGCCCCGGAGTCGACGTCGACCGTCACCGTGTGGGTTCACGCGTCGGTGTCGCCTGGATCGCCTCCAGTTGTGGCACATGCAGGTTCTGTTCCTCGGGCCGCGAGAACCTCTGCCCCGGCGCGACCTTCACCGGTTGGGACCGTGACGGCGGGTATGCCGAGAAGATGACCGCACGCGCGGAGTTCACCTACCCCTTGCCGGAGGGCTTCTCGGACCTCGATGCCGCGCCCCTGCTGTGTGGAGGAACCATCGGCTACCGATCCTTGAAGATCGCCGGCGTCGACCTCGGGGACGCGGCGGGGTCTCGTCTCGGGCTGTTCGGTTTCGGGGCCTCTGCAACATGTGTCATACAGCTGGCCGTCCACGCCGGCTGTGAGGTGTTCGTCGTGACGCGATCTCCTGCCGAGCAGCGCCGGGCCAGCGACCTCGGCGCTGCGTGGGCCGGCAGCTACGACGATCAGCCGCCAGTTCCACTCGACGCGGCGATCACGTTCGCCCCCGTCGGCGAGGTGGTGGTCGCCGCGCTCGGGGCACTGGATCGCGGCGGGACGGTGGCGATCAACGCGATCCACCTCGATCGGATACCAGAGCTCGACTATGACCGGCTCTGGCTCGAACGATCCATCCGCTCGGTTGCAAACGTCACCCGCCAGGACGTCATCGAGTTCCTCGATCTCGCGTCGCAGGTACCTGTACGCACCACGGCCGAGGTGTTCGACCTGCAAGAAGCCAACCAGGCCCTTCAACGGCTGCGCGACGGCACGCTCACCGGGTCGGCTGTGCTGCGGGCTTGAAGCGGGGCCGTTGGGGGACCTTCGCCCCTGGTCTTGGTGTCGCGCATCTTGGATCGTTGTCCCAATCCGAGTCGCATGGAGGCGAGCATGCGAACCTTCAGCATCATCAAGGCTGACACCGGGGGCTTTGTCGGGCACTCGGCTGTGCACCCGGCCATTGTCGAAGAAGCCAAGCGCCGGGTGGACGGCGTCGTG
>JAHFUU010000104.1 GCA_023264915.1 Microthrixaceae bacterium
TGGTACCGGAGCGGACACTGGTACCGTAGCGGACACGTGATCGCGACCAGACCCATCGTCGCTGGCGCGCGCCCAGACCATCGAACCGTCAGGACCGCTGCGGCACCTGTGGCCCGCCCCCTCAGGTGGTGGCGCGAGGTCGTTCTGGTCCTCGCCTTCTACACGTGCTACACGGGCGTCCGCAACCACTTCGGATCGGCCTCGGCGAGCGCTGCGACTGCCTATGCGAACGCCCAGAGGGTGATGGTGCTCGAGCAGCGGCTGGGGATCTTCACCGAGCGAGCCCTCCAGGACGCCCTCACCAGCTCGCACCTCCTGAGCACCTTCTGGAACACCTTCTACAGCTCCTTGCACTTCGTGGTCACGATCGCGACGCTCACCTGGTTGTTCCGTCGATGGCCGTCGGACTACCGGAGGCTCCGCAACGCGCTTGCGACCACCACAGCTGCGGCCCTCGTCGGTTTCGCGATCTTCCCTCTCATGCCACCCAGGCTGCTGTGCGATTGCCCTCTGGGAGCCGGAGCGCAGGCCCAGGCACAGTACGGCTTCGTGGACACCCTCGCCCGCGATGGCAGCTTGTGGTCATTCGGCTCCCCCGCCATGGCCACCCTCTCGAACCAGTATGCGGCAATGCCGAGCCTGCACTTCGCGTGGGCCCTTTGGTGCGCGCTGGCGCTGTATCCCCGGCTTCGACAACGACGCCCACGAGCTGGCCTGGTCGCGGCCGTCTACCCGGCTCTCACGCTGGTCGCGGTCACCGCCACCGCGAACCACTTCTGGCTCGACGCCCTCGGGGGTGTGGCAGCACTTGGTGTGGGCTGGCTGGCATCGGGCGCGTGCGCGAAGTGGATCGAGAATCGCCGAAAGCGGGCGAGTCGTGAATATCTGTCGAGGGTCTTGGTCCTCCCTGATCACGGAGGAGTACCGTGAGCTGAACATCCGCACTTGTGGCTCTGAACCGCAAGACCAGTCCCGTGGTCGCATCAAGCCCACGCTGGCCAGCGGTTCCTCCCGATAGAGAGACCTCCACCGAATGATCCTCGAGTCGATCTCATCCCCTTCCGACCTCGAGTCCTTGACCTACGAACAGCTTGACGCTCTCGCAGGAGAGATCCGCCAGCTCGTCGTCCGGTCGGTGACGACCTTCGGGGGTCACCTCGGATCCAACCTCGGAGTGGTCGAGCTCACGATCGCGATCCACCGGGTCTTCGACTCACCCCGCGACATCATCTTGTGGGACACGGGCCACCAGGCATACGTGCACAAGATGCTCACCGGCCGGGCCGGCGACTTCGATCACCTGCGCCAGGCCGGTGGTCTCTCGGGATACCCCAGTCGCGGTGAATCCCGCCACGACTGGATCGAGAACTCGCATGCCTCGACCATCCTGTCCTATGCGCATGGCTTGGCCACCGCGCAGGAATCAGCCCTAGGCGAAGGGCGCCGGATCGTCGCCGTCATAGGCGACGGCGCGATGACCGGTGGCATGGCCTTCGAGGGCCTCAACAACCTGGGGCACTCGGGGCGCAACTGCATCATCATCCTGAACGACAACGGGCGCTCGTATGCGCCGACGGTATCGAAGTTGGGTGACACCCTCGCACGGATCCGCAACAACCCCACCTACATGCGGCGCCAGCACCGGATGGAGAGCCTGGCACGCGAGGTCCCGCTGGTCGGGGACCGGCTCGAGCGCAGCATCGAAGCCACCAAGGCTGCCATTCGCGAGATGTGGGAACCGCCGGCGTTCTTCGAGACCCTGGGTGTCCGCTACACAGGTCCCTTTGACGGCCACGACATCAAGGGGCTCGAAGAGGCTCTGTCCAATGCTGCCGAGCTCGAGGGGCCCCATGTGGTCCACGTGATGACCCAGAAGGGTCGAGGCTACGCACCGGCCGAGAACGACCCCGTCAAGCGCCTCCACGACACCTCAGAGGCCAAGCCCGGCAGCTACACGACTGCCTTCGGCGATGCAGTCGTGAAGATGGCTGACGAGCACCCCGAGGTGGTCGCAATCACAGCCGCCATGCCTGACTCCACCGGCCTGCTGCCGTTCAAGGAGCGTTTCCCGGACCGCTTCTTCGACGTGGGCATCGCGGAGCAGCACGCTGTCACGGCTGCGGCCGGCATGGCGATGGGCGGCCTGCGACCTGTGGTCGCGGTCTACTCGACCTTCATGACCCGCGCCGTGGACCAGGTCATGTATGACGTGGGGCTCCACCGGCTACCCGTCATCTTCTGCCTCGATCGGGCTGGGGTCACAGGTGACGACGGGCCGAGCCACCACGGGGTCATGGACATGGTTTGGTTCTCCAAGGTCCCCGGCATGACGATCTTCGCCCCGTCGTCGTACCAGGAGCTCCAGGTGATGCTCGAAGATGCCTACGAGCTGGCCGGGGGGCCTGTGATGATCCGCTGGCCCAAGACCCACGCTCGCCAGGCCGAACCAGATCAGGTCGGCCACGGGATGTCGGCGCGGCGGGTTCGCTCGGGCGGCGCTGCGAGCGAGCTCTGCATCATCTCCGTGGGCACGATGCTCGATTCCGCCGAGGCCGCCGCGGAGGCCCTCGACGACCAGGGCGTGCCGGTCACGCTCTGGGATGCCCGTGTGGTCACCCCGCTCGACCCGGACATGGTCGATGACGCCCGAAAGCACCGCAACGTGCTCACTGTCGAGGACGGCCTGCGCCAGGGAGGGGCCGGCTCGATGATCGTCGACCACCTCCTCGAGCTCTCCAACGGGCAGCCCATGCCCCAGGTTCGCGTTCTCGGCACGCCCATGTCCTACATACCGCAGGGCAAGCCTGAAGCGATCCTCGCCGAGCTCGGTCTCGACGCCGGCGGCATCACCGCAGCAGCTCTAGCGCTGGTCGCCACAGGGCGCCCTGACCGCGCATCGGTCTGAACGCGGCCGGATCGTCGATCAAGCATCCCCGCCGGGCCGATGCGACCCCGCGAGCTCGTCGAACCACAGAGGTTCGTCCAGACGACCCCTCAGAAGTGCGTGCTAGAAGAGGTCACCACGACGATGAAGAAAACGACAACAGCGATGAAGGCCACGATGTTGACGGCACTGACGATGATGCCTGCAAGCGCCATGCCCTCACCGCTCAGCATGCCCTGTGAGCCCTTGATCTTGCGGCGACCGATCACGCCGATCACCAGGCCGGCGATCGACGCAACCACACCGACCCCATAGCCGAAGCAGAGCGGCCATGAGGCGATGGCCAGGACAAGGGACACGATCGACAACGGCTCGTTTCGCGGGGCGGCGGCCCCCGGATACCCGTAGCCCGGCGGGTACCCGTATCCGGGCGGATACCCGTAGCCACTTCCGTAACCGCCATAGCCGGTGCCGTAGGAGTAACCAGACCCGTCCACGAATCCAGCCGGGTACGAGCCTTGCGGGTAGCCGTCGGGCGCGTAGGCCAGCGGAGCACCTGGCTCAACGGTGCCAGGACCGGGTGGCCCGAGTGGGGTCACCGGTGGAGCACCCGAAGGCATGCCTGGTTGTTCAGCACCGGGCTCACCAGAAGGGGCTTGGGCTCCGGGCGGGTGGAACGGCAGGTCCTCGCTTGGTTCGGGCATCGAGCTCCCCTCGGATCGATTGCCAGATCGTACTGACCGGGCTCGCCCATCTCCGGGACAGGACCTGTCTAGCCGGCGCGAAGCCCAGTCAGGTGTAGAAGGGGTTGTCGCCTGCGCGATGGTCAGTCGTGTCGATGATCTCGGTGACCTCGGGGATGGCCTCCTTGATGGCTGCCTGGATCCCGTCGCTCAACGTCGCCGAGCTGAGAGCACATCCCTGGCATCCACCCCCCATCGACACGAACACCCGCGTGCCCTCGACACCGACTAGCGAGGCGTACCCGCCGTGGGAAGCCAGCGAAGGGTTGATCGACTCGGCAAGCAGCTGCTGCACCTTTGCGGCGATGTCACCGGTGAGCTCGATCTTGGCACCTGCGAGGGGGTTCGGGCGGTTGGGGTTGCGGATGACGAGGCCGCCCTGGCCACCATGGCTGGGTACGTCGAGGGTCGCGCCGCTCAGGCGGTCAACGCTGTCGGGGGGGATGGCTACCGCCAGATCGCCCACCACGTACCTGGTGTCGTCGGGGGGGATGTCGCCCTTGTCCTCGAAGGACAGGTCATAGGCGTAGTCAGACCCGCTCACACCGGTGATGGCTATCCGCAGCACGAGCGAAGTCGGGTCATCCTCGGCCTCGCGGACCCCGGCGATGCGATCGAGCGCTGAGTCGGTGATCGCCACGACGGGATCGCTCGCGGTGCTCGGCGACGGCTCGGTGGATGGATCACTGGGTGGGGTATCGATCTCAGTGGACATCGGCGAACCACCCTAGCGGGGCTCCGCCCCATACCGACCAGTCATGTGGTCAGGATGTGATCCTCGGCCCCTCATCTCTTGGGGCGCCCAAGGGCGCTCGCATCTGGTTCCGTGCGAACGGCCCGCTCGCTGCCGCTCGCTGTTCGCACGGGCAAGCCCGAAGATGCGCCCCCGTTACCCATTGCGCTGCCCCCCGGCATCTTCGAGCTTGCCTCGGCCAGAACTTGACTCGCGCTTCACGTGATCCGACCGTCGAACCACCCTCTAGCGGGGCTCCGCCCCATACCGACCAGTCATGTGGTCAGGATGTGCGATTGGGATGGGATCCTCGGCCCCTCATCTCTTGGGGCGCCGGTGCACGGCAGGTGGGCCATTCGGTACCGCGACGTTTCGTGGGCCCGCGGGGCCACCGCTACGCTCGCCCCCCGTGACCGTGGCCGATGCAGAGCTCACTGCAACAGCACTGGCAGACCTGCATCGCGCGCGGCGCCGCAACCACCGGCAGAACATCCACTGGGTCGATGCCCTCTACCGCGTGTACCTGACAGGCATCGGTGCGCTCGTCGCCACGCTCGTGCTGGCCGGCCAGTTCCCCCAGACCAAGCTCGACGCGACAGGCCAGGCGACGCTGGTGGACCAGGGGCCCGCGTGGCTCGGGGCCGTGTTCGTCGCTGTCCTGGTCACTGGCCTTCGGTCAGGTGCCCGTGGCGGACCCCTGACGCTCGAGGCGGCGGTGGTGCAGCACGAGCTGCTGGCTCCCGTTGACCGGAGAGCCACACTCCGACAGCCGGCGCTTCACCAGGTCCGCTCCCTCGGCTTTGCCGGGCTCTTGGTGGGTGCCATCGTCGGGCTCCTCGCTGCACGGCAGACCTCAGTCGAGCCTGCCCTCTCAATCGCTGCATGCGCCTTGACCTTCGGAGCGGCCGCGGTGACCGGCGCGGCCGCCGCTCTGGTCATGTCCGGTCATCGTCTCGGCATTCGCCTGGCCGACACCCTCGCCGTGCTCCTGCTTGCGTGGTCGGCTGCCGACGTCCACTTCCACCTGGTCACGTCACCGGCCTCGATGCTGGCATCGGTGGCGTTCTGGCCCCTGCGGTCCAACCCGCTCGGCATCCTCGCCCTGGCCATGGCAACCGCGACGATCATGATCGGAGTGGGGAGTGTCGGCAACCTGTCGCTCGAGCAGGCCCGCCGACGCGCGGGGCTCGTCTCACAGCTGCGGTTCGCCGTCACGCTCCAAGACGTGCGAACCGTCGTGTTGCTTCGCCGCCAGCTGGCCCAGGAGCTGCCCCGCTCCCGCCCCTACCTCCAGCTGCGCCGGGGGCGGGGCCGACTACCGGCCGTGTGGCGCCGCGACTGGCAGAGCTACCTCCGGTTCCCACCGGTTCGGATCGCACGGATGGTCGCTCTCGCGGTGGTCGCCGGCTTCGCGGTCGGTTTCACATGGCAAGGCACGGTCCCGGCCTTCCTCGTCGGTGCTCTCGCCTTGTACCTGGCTGCATATGACGCTGTCGAACCGCTCGCGCAGGAGATCGATCATCCTTCCCGATGGGATGCCATCCCCGAACCACAGGGCCGAATCCTCTTGCAGCACCTGCCCGCCGCGGCACTCATCATGGTCCTGCTCGTGGTGGTGTCAGCGGCGACGGCCCTCGTGCTCGTGCCGGTCAACGTCGTCATGGCACTCGCTCCCATGTTCGTGCTGCCAGTTGCCGTCGGCGCAACCGTCGGGGCTGCGGTGAGCACCTCGATGGGGGCGCCCAACCAGGCCCGCCAGCTGGACGAGCTGGGCGCGGACATGTTGGGCTTCGTCCAGATGATCCGGTTGGTCCTGCCGCCCGCGATGGTGGTTGCCGCGATGCTGCCGATGCTCGCGGCAGGACACGACGCGGGCAACCTCCAGACCCAGAGGGTCTCCAACTCGTTCTTCTGGCCGCTCATCGTCATCGGCGGCGGGCTCTTGTACCTGACTTCCAGGAGGCCCAGCCGGCTATGACCGAGAGCTGGTTCCAACAGGCCGCTCGCGGCGCCAAGGAGCGCTCAGAGCCCAAGGATCCCCCCAGGGCGGTGCTCGACGGCGCCACGCTCGTGACCGAAGGGGTGGCGAAGGACTACGGCGACGGTTTTGGCCTGAGCGCCCTTGATCTCGTGGTTCAACCCGGCGAGCTGTTGATGCTCGTCGGGCCGAACGGCGCCGGCAAGTCCACCTTCTTGGGACTCGTCTCGGGCATGCTCGAACCCACAGAGGGATCGGTGTGGGTCGCCGGCTTCCCGACCGGCCAGCTCGAGGCCCGCGCCGCCACGTCACTGCTTCCGGACCAGCCCGTCCTCTATGACGACCTGACTGTCAACGAGCACATCGAGTACATCGCCCGCCTCCACCAGACCACCGACTGGGAGTCCTACGCGGACGACCTCCTCGAGATGTTCAACCTGGCCGACCGAGCCGATGACCTGCCATCGCGGTTCAGCCGGGGCCTGCGCCAGAAGACCTCACTGGTCTGCGGTCTCATCCGGCCGTTCCGCCTGCTGCTCATCGACGAGCCGTTCGCGGGCCTCGACCGACCCGCGCAGGAGACCCTCGTCGAGGTGCTCGGCGACCTGATCGACCAGGAGGCGACGATCGTCTGCTCGACACATCAGCTCGATCTGCTGGCCGTCGCCACCCGATGTGTGGGCTTGCGGGACGGAGAGAAGGTGTTCGACGGCAAGCCCAGCGCGGAAAGGGTCGAAGAGCTCGTCACCTGAGCGGGGCCGCACGGTGATCGCCCACCCGGCATGCCCCTCGCGGGCACTGGCGGGCACTGGCGCGCACTGGCAGGCAGCCCGAGGTCGAGCAGTGCGTGCACCCGAGTTGTCTGGGTCGCTCAGCCTCGTTTCACTCGGCCACGCAGGGCAGCAAAGGCCAGGAACTGGCTGACGATGCCCACACAGATCACAGCGCCGAGGCCCTTGGAGAGGGCCGCCGCGTCCCACCCGACCATCAGCAGCGAGCGGAGCGCGTCGAGGAGGTAGGTGACCGGGTTGTACCTGGCGATCGACGCGAGCCAACCGGTCAGGGCTTCCATCGGCATGAACGAGGTGGTCAGGAAGGCGAACGGGAAGAACAGCACGAAGCTCGAGTTGACAGCGGCGGGGCTGCCGGTGCGGAGCGCGATCGCGTACGGGAACCCGGTGAACACAAGGCCCCACAGGCCAGCGATGAAGATGAATGCGAGCACCCCCAGCGGGCCTGCGGCGAATCGAACCCCGACGAGGAATCCCAT
>JAHFUU010000105.1 GCA_023264915.1 Microthrixaceae bacterium
GATCATCGCAGCCCCAGAGCCGGGCTCGTACAAGCAGAGGCGTATGCGGCCGATCCTGAGGGAGTCGCCATGAGGCCAGACCCGAGGCCAGACGCTGCTCTCCAGAGCGGCCCTGGTTGAGCGCCAATCCCGGACACGTCCAGACTGGGCGGCCGTGAGACAGCCCATCGACACCGACACCGACACCGACACCGACGCCGACGCCGACGCCACCGGCACCGGCACCGGCACCGGCACCGATGCCGGATCTCCAGGTGGCGCCCTGCTGGCCAGCTTCGTCACCGGGCACTTCGGTGAGCTTCGCCAGTCATGGTGGCACGGCCGCCCGAGCTCTGGGGGCATCACCGAAGCCGAACCAGATGCCCTGCCACCCGAGCGCCGCGGCCTTCTGGCGGCTTATGACCTCGAGGACCGGCGGTGGCTGTGGCAGGTCGACTGCGATTCGCCTGCCGGGTTCACCGCCGTGAACGGCCGCATCTTCGTGGCCAGCATGCACGGTGGCCGGATCTTCGTCTTCGACGAGATGTTCGACGAGATCGGCACGATCGCGAACCGGCTCATGAACGACCTTCACACGATCGTGCCGGTGGGTGATCGCCTGCTCGTCACCTCCAGCGGAACAGACGCGATCTTGGAGATCGACCATCGGGCCCGGGTCACGTGGTCCTGGTGGGCGACCGAGCACGGTTACCCCGAGACCCCGGCGGGTGCCACGAGGAACCTGGACCACAACGACGACTTCCGGATGAGGGACATAGGCACGAGCGCACAGACGACGCACCTCAACAGCGCGGTGCCGTACCGCTCACCAGATGGCCGAGATTGCATGCTCACGACCCTGTTCCACCAAGGGGAGCTGGTCGAGATCGATCGGCTCACCGGCGACATCAAGATCCTGGTGGACGGCATGGACCGGCCCCACAGCCCGCGGCGGCGCTCGGGCGGTTGGATGCTCAGCTGCTCTGGCACCGACTCGGTCGTCCTGCTCGACGACGGCTTCTGGATCGACGAGGTGGTCACTGGCAACTTCAACTGGGTGCAGGACGCGATCGAACTCGATGCCGGGCACCTTCTCATCGCCGATGCCAACCACAGCCGCCTGGCGATGTGGTCAACGGCATCACGAGAGGTCGTGGACGAGATCGGCTATGACCCTCAATGGAAGGTGTACCAGATCGACCAGGTACCCCGTGACTGGGTCCTCTCGGTGGCACAGGGCGATCACACGGCGCCCGCGCCGGGCGCGCCGGCCGAGGCGGCAACATGAACCGAGCCGATGCTGTCGCCACCGGGGTCCAAGCTCGCCCGCAGCGCTTGGAACCGAGGGTCATGGCCCGCTGGCTGGCTCGCGAGCTCCCGTGGATCGTCCAGGGCGCAGCTCTGGTGTACGTGGCGATCCGCATCGGGGTGTTCCGGGACCTGAGGCGGTACCTGGTCCGAACGTTCCGCCCACCACTCCGGCCGGGGCAGCCCGTGCCGGTCCTGGCCCCCAGGTCCGGCAAGTGGTGGGACCGCGACGGTTACCGGCCCACGGCCAACGACCTCGTCGTGTACGTCAAGCCGCGACACGTCGCCAGCCTGGAGGCCCTGGCCCAGCTTCGCTCCGCCGCTGAGGCGCTCGAGCCTCCGGGCCCGATCCTGTGGGTCGTCTGCTCGGGATCAGCTGACGGCAACCGGTTCGTGCAGCAGCATCACCTCGAGGGCTCGTCGGTGTTGACCGACAGTGCCCTGGTGCGCCAGCACCCGGTGGTGCCGTTCGCGTACACCGTCGAGTCGGGTGAACGGGCAGCGCAGCTGGGTGCCTCGATCGCGCACCTCGGCTCGGTCGCCACGCACCACGAGCTCACGAGGTTCTTCGAAGCTTGCACCAGACAGGACTGGTCGGCCTGGTGGGGCGCAGTGCTGAGCCAGCACACCTGAGACCCTGAGGTGCCCCGGCAAAGCGACGCCGGCAATCCGGCACAGCCACATGACCCGCGGACCGGGGCGGGGTCCCCTCGGGTGAATGCCGGTCCCATGCGAGCAGCGGCTAGGGTCGGGCCGCTATGGCCAAGACCTCCTCGTCCAAGAAGGTCGCCCAGGTTGCACGTGCGGGATCCGGCAAAGGCCGCATCCGCGAGCGGCCCAAGCTGGGCTTCCCCCTGGCTATCTTCGTCATCCTCGTCATCGGCTCCCTCAGCGTCTTCCTCGCCCGCTCCGACCGGGTCGAGTCCTCGACCGCTGCTGAGCCACCGGTTGCCAACAAGGACCACTGGCACATCGCGTACGGCATCTACGTGTGTGACCACTTCCTGCCGGCCCTGACCGACAAGGACCCCACCAACGATCCCAACGGCATCCACACCCACGGTGACGGCATCATCCACACCCACCCGTTCAACGCGGCCTCAGGGGGCAAGAACGCCCGCCTCAAGATCTGGGCCGACCAGGTGGGCATCACGTTCGGATCGAGTTCGGTCACCACGCCCGATGGCACCGTGTTCGATTCGAACTACAAGTGCGGCGACAAGCCGGCCAAGGTCTACGTGTACAAGTGGCCAGATGCCCTCGATCCGCAGTCCGTGGCCGAGGTCTATGACAAGGACTTCGGGCGCATCCGCCTGAACCCCGATCGCTCAGCCATCACCATCGCCGTGGTTCCTGAGGGAACAGATCCCTCCACGGTTCCGAGGCCTGACAGCATCAACGCGCTGAACAACCTGACCGACGTGCCGAAGAACCAGCAGCAGAGCCCTGCTGGCACCCAAGAGCTGCCACCAGGTGTGAGCCTACCGACAGGTGCTTCGATCCCTGGCCAGTCACCTGCGGTCCCAGCACCGAGCACCCCGGCCGCACCAGCACCGAGCACCCCGGCCGCACCAGCACCGAGCACCCCGGCGCCATAGCCTGACGCCGGTACCGAGCACGCCGCCCGCGTAGCCACAACGGTCTGCTCACATGGCCAGCTCCCGGGGCCACCCCTCCACGCCAGCCGCACCTGACTCGGTTTCAGGACCGCGGACCCGCTCCCGTAGCCTTGGCCGGGTGGACGAGACGCATGAACGCGCGCAGCAGACCCACACGATCAATGACTGGCGAGAGTTGGCATCAGGCGAGCTGAAGGGGGCCGACCCGGACTCGCTCAAATGGCACACACCCGAAGGGATCGACGTCGAACCGCTCTACACCAAGGGCGACCTGGGCGGGGTGCCCTTTGCTGACTCACTTCCCGGGTTCGACCCCTTCGTGCGCGGTGTGCGCGCCACCATGTATGCGAACCGGCCCTGGACCATCCGCCAGTACGCCGGATTCTCCACCGCCGAGGAGTCGAACGCCTTCTACCGCCGCAACCTGGCGGCGGGGCAGATGGGTCTGTCGGTCGCGTTCGATCTGGCGACTCACCGCGGGTATGACAGCGACCATCCCCGCGTGGTCGGCGACGTCGGCAAGGCCGGCGTCGCGATCGACACGGTCGAGGACATGGAGGCGCTCTTCGACGGCATCCCCCTCGACCAGATGAGCGTGTCGATGACCATGAACGGCGCGGTCATCCCGGTACTTGCCATGTTCATCGTGGCAGGCGAGGAGCAGGGCCTCGACCGGTCCCAGCTGAGCGGCACCATCCAGAACGACATCCTCAAAGAGTTCATGGTGCGCAACACCTACATCTACCCACCCGAGCCCTCGATGCGCATCGTGGCCGACATCATCGAGCTCACAGCGAACGAGATGCCCAAGTTCAACTCGATCTCGATCTCGGGCTACCACATGCAAGAGGCCGGCGCGACCGCAGACCAGGAGCTGGCCTTCACCATCGCCGACGGCCTCGAGTACGTGCGGGCGGCACTCGCCAAGGGCCTTGATGTCGATGCGTTCGCGGGCCGGCTGAGCTTCTTCTTCGCCATCGGGATGAACTTCTTCATGGAGGTCGCCAAGCTCCGGGCAGCCCGCGTGCTGTGGGCACGGGTCATGAACCGCTTCGAGCCCCGCAAGCCCCAGAGCCTCATGCTACGGACGCACTGCCAGACCAGCGGCGTGTCACTGACCGAGCAGGACCCGTACAACAACATCGTCCGGACCGCCTTCGAGGCGATGGCAGCGGTGCTCGGCGGCACCCAGAGCCTGCACACCAACTCCTTTGACGAGGCACTCGGCCTGCCGACGGAGTTCAGCGCGCGGATAGCGCGCAACACCCAGCTGATCCTGGCCGAGGAGACCGGGGTTCCCAGGGTCGTGGACCCCCTCGGTGGCTCGTACTACGTCGAGGCACTGACCGACGCTCTGGTCGAGCGCGCCTGGGAGGTGATCGAAGAGGTCGAGGCACTCGGTGGGATGACCAAGGCGGTGGACTCAGGCCTGCCCAAGCTGCGCATCGAGGAGGCGGCAGCCCGGCGCCAGGCGCGCATCGACCGCGGCGAGGACGTCGTCGTGGGGGTCAACAAGTACGCGCTGGACGAACCCGAGATGGTCGAGGTGCTCGACATCGACAACACCAAGGTCCGCGAGGACCAGATCCGCAAGCTCGCGGAGGTTCGGGCGAGCCGTGACGCCGAGGCCTGCAGGACCGCGCTCGATCGGCTCACACAAGGAGCCCGCGATGGCGGGCCCGGCACCAACCTGCTCGCCCTGGCCATCGAGGCCGCGCGCGCCAGGGCTACCGTAGGTGAGATCTCAGACGCGATGGAGTTCGTGTTCGGTCGCCACCGGGCAGAGACCCGATCGATAGCGGGGATCTACGCGTCCCACTTCGACGGCGACGAGGACTTCGCTCGGCTGCGCAAGGAGATCGATGCCTTCGCGCAGGCAGAGGGCCGCCGGCCACGCATCCTCGTCGCCAAGCTCGGCCAGGACGGCCACGACCGCGGAGCCAAGGTCATAGCCACCGCGTTCGCCGATCTCGGCTTCGACGTGGACGTGGGCCCTCTCTTCCAGACACCTGCCGAGGCGGCACGCGAGGCGGTCGACAACGACGTGCACGTCGTCGGCGTGTCCAGCCAGGCTGCCGGTCACCGGACACTGGTTCCCCAACTTGTCACAGAGCTCGCCGCTGCCGGCGCGGAGGACGTCCTGGTGGTCGTCGGGGGCGTGGTGCCACCCCAGGACTACGAGCAGCTCTATGCAACGGGAACAGCCGCGATCTTCGGACCCGGATCCAACATCTTGTCCTCGGCCCGCAAGGTCCTCGACCTGATCCGCGAGAAGCGCGCGCAAGCCTGACCCCGGCCCCTCGACCAGCCATGACCGACACGGCGACAGAGCTTGCATCCCAGGTGCGCACGGGTGACCGGCGCGCTCTCGCACAAGCCATCACCCTGGTCGAGTCCATGCGTGCAGATCATCGTGCGGGGGCAGCCGAGCTGATCGACGCCGTCCTGCCCTTCGCGGGCAGGTCCATCCGGATCGGGATCAGCGGAGCTCCCGGCGTGGGCAAGTCCACCTTCATCGAAGCGCTCGGGCTGCACGTCATCTCCCTCGGGCACAAGCTGGCCGTGCTGACCGTCGACCCTTCCAGCGCAACCTCAGGCGGATCCATACTCGGCGACAAGACACGGATGGGTGAGCTGGCTCGCTCGCATCACGCCTACGTGCGGCCCTCGCCCGGCGGTGAGCACCAAGGTGGGGTCGCGCGGCGGACGCGCGAGGCCATCATGCTGTGTGAGGCCGCCGGGTTCGACGTCGTGATCGTCGAGACGATAGGGGTGGGGCAGAACGAGATCGAGGTCGCCGACATGGTCGACCTGTTCGTGCTCATGGTCAACCCTGGCAGCGGTGACGATCTCCAAGGGATCAAGAGAGGCATCTCAGAGCTCGCCGATCTTGTTGTCGTCAACAAGGCCGACGGCGACCTGGCCCCCGCAGCGGGCCGCACGCGCTCGGACTACTCAGATGCCGTCAAGCTCCTGCACCCACGCTGGCGGGCGTGGGTACCGATTGCGGTGTCGTGCTCGTCGCTCGAACGAACGGGCATCGCCGAGGTGTGGGACATCATCGAGCAGTTCAGCGCTGCGGTTCGAGGTTCGGGTGAGCTCCAGTCGCGCCGGCGTGCACAGTCCCTGGCCTGGATGTGGAGCGAGATCCGCGAAGAGCTGCTGTCGGACTTCAGATCGAACGTAGCTGTCCGCGGTGATCTCGGCGAGGTGGAGCGTGCCGTCGCCGACGGCCGGCTGGCACCCATCGATGCTGCACGACGATTGCTCGACCTGTTCGAGCGTGGCGAGCAGCGGGGCCTCACCCAGTCCCCACCGGTCACCTGAGGGCTCACCTCGACCGCTCACTCTCGGGTGCCGTGCGCGCTCACCTGTTCCGGTTGCTGTCACGAACCCGGATCGTGACGCGTCGGGTCGTGACGCGTCGGGTCAGGGAAGGGTGGGGCACGATAGGGCGAGTCTTCCTCTGGTACCTCTGTGTCAGGGGCTTGGCCGGCGGGCCATGGATCCGGTGCATGACCGTGTCCCCCGTCGCCGGTGTCCCCGGCTGGTGACGGGAAGGAGCCCTCAGGGCCCGAGGGTGCCTGAGGTCCTGGCACCTGGCCCGGACCGTACCCAGCAGGCGGCGGGCCGGGGAATGTCGGACCCTGCGGTGGCGAGACCGGGTACCCGGGCGGGGCTGGGGCTTGCGGGCCTGCCTGGTACGGACCGCCTGGATGCGGGCGGCCCGGTGGGTACGGGCCGGCCTGGTACGGACCGCCTGGATACGGGCCTGCTTGGTACGGACCGCCTGGATACGGGCCGGCCTGATACGGACCGCCTGGATACGGGCCGGCTTGGTACGGACCGGCCCGGTACGGGCCTGGCGGGTACGGGCCTGGCGGGTAGCGACCGGAGCCTGGAGCCGCGGGGAACCCGGGAGGCGCGGGCGGGCCGAATCCGGGGCCAGGTGGTCTCGCGTACGGGCCAGCTGGTGGCCGTGCACCATATGGGCCTGGGCGAGGGGGGCCGTAGCCGGCGAAGGCTGGACGGGGCCGCCGGGCACGCTTGGCCCTGCCCTGCTTGGTGCCTGTGATGATCAAGATGATCGCGCCTGCGACGACGGCGACCAACCCGCCGCCGACACCCACCGCGAAGTACGGCACGACGGTGGACGCCACCTGGTCGTCGGTCCGCCCTACCGACACCCGCGACGGATAGCCGGAGCGGTTCAGCGAACCGCTGAAGGAACGCGTCGTCGACGTGCCTCGCCGGGTCGAGGTCGTGTAGTCATCGCCGCTGTCGATGTCGGTTCGACGTTCGACCCGCACCACGTACTGGCCCGGCTGGTTCGCCTCGAAGGTGCCCAGCTGCTGATCGATGACGTGCGCGCCGGAGTCGTTGTAGGGACCTGCGGCGTTGAGCTCGACCTCAGAGCCGTCGGGCGACTTCACGAAGACCTTCGGATTGATCGTGTAGGTGTAGTAGGAGTCCTCGACCTTGACCTTGTAGTTGCCCTTGTCCAGGGTGAGGGTCCGCGTCGTGGGCACGCTGATCTTGTAGGTGCTCGTGAGCGAGGCAAGCTGGCCGATGCCGAACCCGGTCAGCACGATGCCGCCGATCAGGCCGGTTGCCAGCAGAAGGCCCCCTATCCACCAGCCGGCCTTCGACGGGAAGGGCGGCAGGTCGACCCCAGGAAGGGATGGCTCTGGATCCTCGCT
>JAHFUU010000573.1 GCA_023264915.1 Microthrixaceae bacterium
CGCACGCCATTCGCTCGTTGCTCGCTCGCGTCGACCTGGACCCCGCCCTCGTCGAGGACGTCGTGTTCGGTTGCGTCGACACCATCGGTCCCCAGGCAGGTGACATCGCTCGGACCTGCTGGCTGGCAGCCGGGCTTCCCGAAGAGGTGCCCGGCACGACTGTGGATCGCCAGTGTGGATCGTCCCAGCAGGCGGTTCACTTCGCGGCTCAGGCGGTCATGAGCGGCACGTAAGATGTAGTCGTGGCCGGCGGGGTGCAGAACATGAGCGCGATCCCGATCGCGTCCGCGATGCTCGCCGGTGAGCGGTTCGGCTTCAATGACCCTTTCTCGGGATCGGTCGGTTGGGTCGAACGCTACGGAGCCGAGGAGGTCAGCCAGTTCCGCTCCGCTGACATGATCGCCACCAGGTGGGACATCACCCGCGAGGACATGGAGGAGTTCGCACTCGAATCGCACCGCCGTGCCGTGCGCGCGACCGACGAGGGTCGCTTCGAGAGCGAGATCGTCCCCGTCGGGGAGGTCAGGGCCGACGAGGGCCCCCGGCGCGAGCCTGACATCGACAAGATGCAGAGCCTCGCGCCCTTGATCGAGGGTGGCAGGATCACCGCAGCGGTGGCATCTCAGATCTCTGATGCCTCTGCGGCCCTGCTCATCGCGTCCGAAGCTGCGGTGAGAGAGCACCACCTCACGCCGAGGGCCCGCATCCATCACCTGAGCGTTCGTGGCGCGGACCCGGTGTGGATGCTGACCGCACCCATCCCCGCCACCCGTTACGCGCTCGGGAAGGCGCAGATGACCCTCGACGAGATCGACCTGGTCGAGATCAACGAGGCGTTCGCGTCGGTGGTCCAGGCATGGCTGAAGGATCTCGATGTGGATCCGGCAAAGGTGAACGTGAACGGAGGTGCGATCGCGCTCGGCCATCCTCTCGGTGCCACCGGTGCCCGCTTGATGACGACGATGCTCTCCGAGCTCGAGCGCACCGGTGGTCGGTACGGCCTTCAGACCATGTGCGAGGGTGGCGGCCAGGCCAACGTGACCATCATCGAACGTCTCTGATCATCTCGGTCCACCGGTCGAGCACTGGCAGGACGGCGTCGCGCCGCGCGGACGGGAGGGCGAAGACGCACTCGGTGACCCCGAGCCGCTCGAAGTGGTCGAGCTTGCCTGGATCAGGGATCGAGCCGAACGGCACGACCTCGAGCCTGTCAGGGTCGCGTCCCGCGTCCGCGACGGTCTGTCGCAGCCGAGGGAGGTCCTCGGTCAGGCCCTTTCCCCCTATCGGGATCCAGCCGTCACAGTACTCAGCGATGTGGGTGAACAGCTTCGGTCCGGCAGCTCCGCCGAGCAGCACTGGCGGGCCTCCCGGCCGGGCCGGTTTCGGCCACGACCATGAGGGCGGTAGGTCGACGTGCACACCGTGGTGCTCGGCGACGTCGTCGGCCCACAGCGAGCGCATCGCCAGGACGCGCTCGCGAACCACCTCGCGGCGGTCGGCCATGGCGATGCCGTGGTCCGCGAGCTCGTCCTCGTTCCAGCCGAAGCCGATTCCGAGCACGAACCGCCCGCCGGACATCACGTCCAGGGTGGATACGGCCTTGGCCGTCACGATCGGTTCGCGCTGTGCCAAGAGCGCGACGCCCGTGCCGAGGCGGAGGGTCTTGGTCACAGAAGCGCATGCGCCCAGCGCGACGAGGGGGTCGAGGGTCCGCTTGTACTCCTCGCGGAGCTCTGGGTCCCCTGTTGGTGGCGGTGTGCGCCTGCTGAGCGGGATGTGGGTGTGCTCGGGGAGGAAGAGCGAGTCGAAACCCCTCTGCTCGGCCTCGCGGGCGAGCTCGACGACACCCATCGAAAGATCGGTGGCGAAGATCGTCACCCCGAATCGCATCGAGCCAAGCTAACCCATCCCGAGCCGAGATCTTGACGACCCGTCAGATTTCAGGGGATCCTTTCCAGCCGAGCTGCAAGGGCGTGCCGTCACGGTGGCACGCAGGATCGTCGTTGAGCCCAGGAGGCACGCCATGGGTGGCATCTGCCAGGACCGAGTCGTCATCGTCACCGGTTCGGGTCGGGGTCTGGGGCGCGAGCATGCGCTCGAGCTGGCTCGCCAGGGGGCCAAGGTCGTCGTCAACGACCTCGGCGCCGAGATCGACGGCACCGGCAGCTCGGGCGGTCCCGCTGGCGAGGTTGTCGAGCAGATCCGCGCCATGGGTGGCCAGGCGGTGGCCGACGCCGCGGATGTGGCTGACTGGGACCAGGCCCGCCTCCTGATCCAACGAGCCCTGGACACCTTCGGTCAGCTCGACGTCCTGGTCAACAATGCCGGCTTCTTGCGCGATCGGATGCTGGCAAACACCTCAGAGGACGAATGGGATGCCGTGATGCGCGTGCACCTCAAGGGTCACTTCGCTCCGACACGGCATGCCATCGAGCATTGGCGAGCGCGAGCGAAGACCGGTGAGCCAGTCGATGCCCGCATCATCAACACGTCCTCTGGCGCGGGCCTCATGGGTTCTGTCGGCCAAGGCA
>JAHFUU010000106.1 GCA_023264915.1 Microthrixaceae bacterium
CCTGTCCTGGCCATGGTTTCTTTGCAGGTGACCATTCCTGCCCGCCGTAGATGATCGTAGTAGCCGAGGATTCGTTTGACAATCCGCAGGCCGGTGACATGGTCGTAGGTGAAGGTCAATCCCGTGCCCGAGCGAAACCCTTCACGATTGAGGATCTCTGCAATCTACTCGTTGATGTGCTGTTGAGCCAGGTCGGCAATCCGATTCAGCACGGTTTGGTGCGTCTGACGAGATTCCCAGGCGCTGAGCGGTTTCGACAGATGTAACTCGCTGGTCGCCTCCGCCCTGTGCCCCCAAGCCTTGTCCCCGAACCTGGTTCGTGGCCCTTCCCCGGGCTCCCGTTCCCGGCTCCCGCATCTTGTCCAGGTGTCACCCCTTGCCGGCCGAGCCTTGCCAGTTCGGGCTGTCTCAGTGATCGGGTGTGACCTTTCTCGCACGATTGTACGAACCTCGTCCAGACACGAGGCCGGCTTCCCTCGACATGGCGCCGAAATTGGGCCGAACGGCCTATGGGCACGAAGAGTGACATAGCCACCACGCTGCGATAACGCGACTTGGGATTTCAGCGCGTGAGAAGAAATGAACATTTGACAATGTGCCATCAATCGATGTTAGATGCTCGTGCCGACGGTCACACGCAGTGTCTATGTGACGATGCATCCGACACAGAGGGTGACCGGGCCAAGCGCTTGCAATGGGGGGCGCCGCCCAGAGTACCAGCAGATGGAGTGCCTGCTCAGCACCCCGTGACGAAAGGGTTGGGTGGACGGCCATGGGAGAGGCCACCAGCATCATCATTCCGGCCTTCAACGAGGCCGAGAGGTTCACGCGATCGCTGCCACGGTTGCGCGAGGCCCTCGCGGGCCTAAGCGACCTGGAGGTCATAGTCGTCGACGACGGAAGCCGCGACGAGACCGCTCAGGTAGCGGTGTCGCAGCTTTGGGGTTGGGACCAGGCCAAGGTCGTGCGCCTCCCCTGGAACCAGGGCAAGGGCGCGGCCGTCAAGGCCGGGGTCGCCGTGGCAAGCGGTGAGTTCCTCGTCTTCATGGACGCAGACCTGTCCGCGGATCTGGCCGACCTTCCCGAGCTCGTTGCCGCACTCGACCGCGCCGACATCGCCCTCGGGTCGCGCTCGGTGGCCGGCTCTCGAGCGGTCTATGACAGCTCGTTGCGCCGCGTGCAGAGCAAGTTCTTCAACGGCATGGCTTGCGTGATGACCAACGTGGTCGCATCCGACACCCAATGCGGGTTCAAGGCCTTCCGCGCCGACGCTGCGAAGGTTCTGTTCCACCTCTGCCAGACAGGACGCTTCGCCTTCGACGTCGAGCTGCTGGCACTTGCGCAGCTGCTCGGATACCGGATCGTCGAGGTGCCGGTCGGATGGGTCGAAGAACCAGGATCGAGCGTGAGGCCACTGCGAGATCCGATTCTCATGCTTCGTGACCTCCTCGGAATCAGGCGGCGCTTCCAGCGTCTCGAGCGCCGGATGCGCTTGGCGAGCCTCGGCCCGGATGGTCCGCCTGCGGGGATCGTTCCCCTCGCCGAACCCGAGCTGGTCATCGACCTCACCCACGACGAGCCGGTCGTTGCCCTCTCCGGGGTCGACAGCACCCCCGCGTTGCCCAGCCCGGCTCGCGGCCGAGCAGTCCATGCCGAGCCGGATCCACTCTCGCTCTGGCCCGTACCCGAACCCGGCCGTCCCTAGCGCGTTCGCCCCATGCGCATCCTGTTCGTCTCCTGGAGAGATCTCGCCCACCCCAACTCAGGGGGATCCGAGGTGGTCATCGACCGCCTGGCCAGAGGGCTGAACGCGCGCGGCCACCAGGTCGCACTCATGTGCGGTGGACCCACGGGCCAGCGTCCCTATGAGGTCACAGAGAACGGATCGACCTACACCCAGTACCTGAGTGCCGGCTGGCGCTACCTCCGTCACCATCGCGACGCGGATCTGGTGGTCGACGTGGTGAACGGGATGCCCTTCCTCTCACCGATCTGGCGTCGCGGCCCTCGACTCTGCCTCACACATCACGTTCATGGCGAGCAGTGGAACCAGTACTTCCCGGCTCCCGTCGCCCGGGTCGGTTCCCTGATAGAGCGGCGCGTCCTGCCGGCCCTCTACCGCAACACGAGGTTCCTGTCCATATCACAGTCCACCAAGGAGGCACTCGAGGAGATCGGAGTGCCGGGCGAGCGCATCCACCTGATGTACAACGGCCTCGCGCTCGATGACGTCGGGGACCACCCCCGCTCATCGGCGCCGATGTTCCTGGCACTGGGGCGGCTGGCCCCCAACAAGCGCCTCGACCTCCTGTGCCGGTTGTGGAAGACGGTGCAACCTGTCACCGGAGGCACGCTGGTCATCGCGGGCGACGGGCCAGAGCAAGATCGCCTGGCCCGATTGGCGAGCCTCGACTCCACGATCGAGCTCGTCGGCAAGGTCGACGAGCAACGAAAGGCTCAGCTGCTCAAACAAGCGTGGGTGCTGGTCCACACCGCCCGCCACGAGGGCTGGGGACTCGTCATCATGGAGGCCGCGGCATCAGGGACCCCGTCTGTCGCATATGACGTGCCCGGCGTGCGTGACGCGGTCGTGGACGGCGTCACGGGCCTGCTGGCCGATTGTGACGAGTCCTTCGTCAGCCAGTGGATCTCCCTCGGTACCGATGCCGGCCTGCGGGCCAGCCTCGGCGCTCTCGGCCAGCGGCGCGCACGGGAGTTCACCTGGGACGGCTCGATAGACGACTTCTTGAAGGCAGCCGATGCGGCGATCTCCGAACACGCGCCGGCCCACTGCGAGAACCCGGCCCGGGGCGAGAAGCCGGTCCACGGCGCGAACCCGGCCCGGGGCGAGAAGCCGGCCCACGGCGCGAACCCGGCCCACGGCGCGAACCCGGCCCACGGCGCGAACCCGGCCCACGGCGCCCGGAGGGGCCCATCGAGCGCTGATCCAGGCGAGCAGACGGGTCTGGCGCGAAGCCGGCGGCTGTTCTCCCTGTTCCGGCGCGAGCCCGTCGATCCCGATGCCTTCTACCGCTACCTCGCCGCTGACACCGTTCGCCAGCTTCGTCCCCATCTGAGCCTCCGTGGCGCAACCGCGATCGACATCGGCGGAGGTCCCGGCTACACGGCCGAGGCGCTCCGGGCCGAAGGCACCACATGCTGTGTCGTCGAGTTCTCTCATGCAGAGCTGCTGCTTCACGAGCGCCGGCCCGACATGGCCATCCAAGGCGACGGGCAGATGCTCCCCGTCGCGAGCGGGTCGGTCCAGCTCGCGCACAGCTCGAACGTCCTCGAGCACGTCCCGGACCCCTACCGCATGCTGGACGAGATGGCCCGCGTGCTGACGCCCGACCGGGGCATCGGCTACCTCACGTTCACGAACTGGTTCTCGCCCTGGGGGGGTCACGAGACCTCGCCGTGGCACTACCTCGGCGGGCAGCAGGCGGCGAAGCGCTACAGGCGCCGTCACGGCCAACCACCCAAGAACCTGTTCGGCTCGAGCCTGTACCCGCTTCACATAGCAGATGTGCTCGCATGGTTCCGCGACCGTCACGACCTGGAGGTCCTGTGGGTCGGACCGCGTTACCTGCCCGGGTGGGCCCGCGGAGTCGTGTCGGTACCCGGCGTGCGAGAGATCCTCACGTGGAACCTCGTCGTGATCTTCAGGCGCTCGGTTCGCACACCGGAGGAATCGCGGCGATGAGCGGAGGTGACACGGCGATCCGCGGTGAGCGCCCGCGGCTGCTCGCTCGCTCCACTGTGGGGATGGCCTTGTTCTGGATGAGCGTGGTCGCAGTGCCTGTGTCCTCGGCGCTGGTCACCGCGATCCTGTCGCGCCAGGTCGCCGCTGGTGAGCTGAGCGTCATCACCGCTGTGTTCATGCTCACCCTCATAGGAGCGGTGGTCCCCATAGCGGTGCAGTCCGAGGTAGCTGCCAGCCGCGTGGCGACAGGGCGTCTGCACGAGCTGCCCTGGCGGGGTCTCGTCGCCGGCACCGTGGGCTCCGCCGTGGCTGGTGCGGCGGTCGCCCCGGCATTGGATCTGCCGCCCCTCGCCATGTTCTTCGGCATCATGCAGGTGCTGCCCGGAGTAGCTGTCGGGCTGTCTCGTGGGGAGGCGATCGCGGACCGGCACTTCGGTGTCGCGGCAGTCAACCAGCTCGCCGAGGCCGGGCTCCGCCTGTTCTTCGGGGTGGCGCTCGGTGTGGCCTTCGGGGCCACTGGCGTGGCCGCCAGCTTCTTCCTCGCCATGCTCGGTGCATGGGCGGTGATCCCCCGCCGGCCCACAGATGACGATCCTCGCTCGGTGCTGGCCGTGCCGGCCACGCTCGTCGCGCTCGCGCTGTTAACGCTCTCCGTCCACCTCGATCTCGTGGTCGGGCCACGGATCCTGGGTCCGCTCGCTGACGCCTACTCGGTCGCCGCCCTCCCGGCCAAGGGCGTGTTCTTGCTGCTCGCGGCAGCCGGATGGATCGTCATCCCCCATGCGCGCTCGCGCAAGTCCGCGGCCCAGCTGGTGGCTCCTGTCGCTGCAACCGTCGCCGCGGGAGGTGCGCTCGCGGTGGCGGCAGCGGTGGGCGCTCCCGTCGTAGCCGCGGTCCTCGGCCGGCCAGCGCCCGACCGCGGCATCGTGTTGCTGCTCGGTCTCGCCATGGCGGCAGCATCGGGCACCTGGGTCGGCTTGCAGGTGATGCTCACGAGGGCATCGCAGCGGCTGTGGGTGCCAGCGGTCAGCGCGATCGGAACCAGCCTGGCGCTGGCCGTGTACACGAGCTCGCTGGCAGGCTTCGCGATAGCGGCCTGCATCGGCCAGGCAGCAGCGCTTGCAGTTGTGCTGCACCGGCTCCAAGCGCTCGCTGTGGACGAGCCAGAGCTGGACGCGGACGTCGCCGAGGCCCGATTCACGGGGCCGGTCACGGCCCGGGCCCAACGCCAGCCTGTTGCACGCGAGGACCTGGGCCCTGTATGTGATCGACGGATCCTCGCCGTGCTGAGCGGGGCGATCGCCCTCGTGATGGTGTTGCAGCGACCCGGCACGATCGTCTCGGAGACGAAGCTGGATGTCGCCGTCGATCCCGGCACCTTCCTCGCCCGGATCCTCAGCTTGTGGGAACCGGTCGCTGACTTCGGTCGCCTTCAGAACCAGGCCGTCGGCTACGCGTTCCCGATGGGTCCGTTCTTCTTGGTCTCAAAGGCCCTGGGCGTGCCCGAGTGGGTGTCGATCCGGTTGTGGATGGCGTTGCTCGTAGCGGTCGCCTTCTGGGGCGCCGCCCGGCTGGCCGACCAGTTCCGCGTCGGGGTCCCGTCCACTCGGGTCGTCGCGGCCCTCGCCTATGCCTTCTCGCCGATGGTCGTTGCGCGCGTGGGCAACACGTCGGGCATCATGATCGGCCTCGCGTTCCTGCCCTGGATCCTGTTGCCTCTGGTCCGCGTGTCCAGGTCCGGCTCGATCCGAAAGGCGGCGGCCCTGTCTGGGGCCGCAGTCCTGTGCACTGGCGGGGTCAACGGTGCGATCACTGTCGCAGCGCTGGTCGTGCCCGCGCTGTACCTGCTGTGCCGCCGGCCAGGGCCTCGCCGTCGGGCGCTCATGGGCTGGTGGGCTGTTGCGGTGTCGCTGGCGACGTTCTGGTGGCTCGTTCCCCTCGTGTTCCAGGCTCGCTACGGCTTCAACTTCTTGCCGTTCACGGAACGGGCCGCCACGACGACCGCGTATGCCTCCCCGACCGAAGCGATCCGGGGCACCGGCGACTGGCTGTCATACCTCAACCTCCAGGAACCGTGGCTCCCCGCCGGATGGTGGTTGGCCGCGAACCCTGTCGTCATAGTCGCCACCGCGCTCGTGGCTGGGGCTGGCTTGTACGGCCTGGCGCGCCGCGACGTGCCAGAGCGTGTCTTCCTGGTCCTGTGCGTCGTGGCAGGCGTGGCCCTGGTCAGCTGCGGCTATGCGCTGAGCGTGGCCGGGCTGCCAGAAGCGATGCTGTCCAACCCGGCTGGTTCAGCCGTCCGGGCATTGCTGGACGGGCCAGCCGGCATGTTCCGGAACGTCTGGAAGTTCCAGCCAGTCGTGACGCTTCCCGTCTCGTTGGGGCTGGCTCACGCGCTCGCGGTCTGGAGGATCCGGCTGGCAAGCCATCGATTGAGCCTGCGCCCGGTCGTGGTGGTCATCGCTTCGGCCGTCGTGGCGCTCGCTGCCTTCCCGGTGTTCAGGGGCGACCTGGTGACCGACAGAGGCTGGGAGGCGACCCCTGACTACTGGTCTGACTTCACCCGGTTCCACGAGACGCACACAGGCAGCGGTCGCCTGCTGATCATCCCGGGAGCACCCACCGGGGACTACTCCTGGGGTCGGCCCATGGACGAGCCGCTCCAGACCTCGACCAACGTTCCGTGGGCCGTGCGCAGCATCATCCCCCTCGGCGGGCCGGGTTCGACCATGGTGCTCGACGCGGCCGAGCGTGCCATCCAACGCGGAGGTGATCCGGCCCTGGCGAGCTTCCTGGCGCGGGCAGGTTTCAGCTACATCGTGGTGCGCAACGACCTTGATTGGCGCAAGTGGAACGCGCCCCGCCCCGCTCGCGTCGCGGCTGCACTCGCCGCGAGCGGTCTGGCGAAGGAGGCGACCTTCGGGCCGAACCTGTCCGTCGGCGAGCATGACCCGTTCGGGGTTGCAGACGGCGAGCGCAAGTTGAAGGCCCTCGAGGTCTACAAGGTCGACCCTGAAGGCGCTGCCAGCCGCGCGATGTCGGCCGTCGGGACCGAAGGTCGCTCCGGCGCCCCCGGCCTTGTCAGCTCCTACGCCATCGACTCCACCACCGTCGTGTCGGGCGATCCGAGCGCGCTGCTCTCCTTGCAGGGGTTGGGGATGGTTCGCGACGAGCCGATCCTGCTGGCGGGTGACCCGCCCGCGGCACCGGGAGGGTTCGGCGACCCGCCGCGCCCACGTGCCCAGATCATCACCGACTCCAACCGCAATGTCTGGACCGATCACGGCCTCATGCGCGACAACCAGAGCTACACGCTCGGACCAGGCGAGGAGGTGGCTGGCGGGCGTGAGCCGAGCGTTCCGTTGCGTACCGCAAGGGATGCCCCGCTGACCACAGCCGTGCAGGATCACCTGGCGGGCGTCACCGCATCCTCTTATGGGTCCTGGCTCTACCAGCTGCCCGAGACGGCGCCGTACAACGCGCTCGACGGTGACCCCTCCACTGCGTGGGTGGCAGGCCCGACACGATCTTCGGTTGGCGAGTGGTTGCAGATCGAGATCGGCAACACCGTCGAGGTCGACCACATGGACCTGAGCTTCCTCGCCGACGGACCATGGCGGCCTTCGGTCCGCGAGGTGACCGTGAAGACCGATGCCGGTACAAGGGTCCAGGCCACCCAGCCCGGGGAGGGGACCCAGAGGGTCGCGTTGCCGCCCGGCCCCACGCGGACGATCCGCATCACCCTCAGCGGCCTGTCAGATGAGACCGAGCACTCCGCGGGGGCTGGGGTGCGCGAAGTCTCGATTCCCGGCGTGTCGACCGCGCGCCGGCTCTCGGTGCCTGGCCCTCGGGCAGGTGTCACCCAAGGCGCGCAGGAGGCGGCGTGGGTGTTCGAGCGCCAG
>JAHFUU010000574.1:0-1220 GCA_023264915.1 Microthrixaceae bacterium
GAGCCCGGCGAGCTGCTCTTCGAGGTGGACGATCCCGAGGCTCGCAAGGTCGAGTACTACAAGAACGCCGACGCCAGCAACGACAAGATCCGAGATGGCTGGCTGCACACCGGCGATCTGGGCTACGCCTACGACGAGGGCAACCTGTACTTCGTGGACCGCAAGACCGACTCGCTGCGACGGCGGGGCGAGAACATCTCCTCATGGGAGGTCGAGCGCGAGCTGAACCGGCACCCGAAGGTTCTCGAATCGGCAGTCTTCGGCGTTCCCTCCGAGCTGGGAGAGGACGACGTCATGGCGGTGATCGTTCCCCAACCAGGACAGAGAATCACCCCCGAGGAGTTGATCGACCACGCCCAGGAGCATCTCGCCGGTTTCATGGTGCCCCGATATGTGGAGGTGCGCGACGAGTTGCCGAAGACCGAGACGCATCGCGTGCAGAAGACCGAGCTGAAGCGTGCCGGGGTCGGTCCCGCCACGTGGGACCGTGAGGCCGCAGCGGCCACACCCTGACCAAATGCGCCCGCTGGGATGCTGTTGCAGGCTGGCGGGCGAACGGCACATGGAAAGAGGACAGAGATGGAAGTGAAAGAAGCCATCGGTACGCGCCGGTCCTTCCGGTTCCTACGGCCGTACAAGGACGTCGAGCTCGAGAAGATCCAGAAGATGCTCGAAGCTGCCCGCTTGGCCTCGTTCTGGGGCAACGTGGGGGCGCTGCGAGCAGTCGTCGTGCGGCGCTTCCATGCCTCCAAGGAGGTGATGGACTCACTGTTCGCTGCGGTTGCCGGTTACCAGATCGATCTCGCGCCCGTGATCATCGTCTGGTACCTGGACTGGCACGCACTCGAGGTGCAAGGCGACCGCCTCCACGAGCTGGTCGACGCGCGAGCTCTCGGCATCGACAAGCAAGCGAGCCACGACGGGCTCGACAACATCCTCATACCGTTCTTCAAGGCGGCGATGGACCACATCAAGACGACCGGTCTCACCGAGTTCGACTGCGGCCAGGGCATCGCGCAGGCCACCCTCGTTGCAATCGACGAGGGTCTGGGCACGTGCTGTCTGGGAAGCGCTCGGGAAGAGGCGATCCGCACGAACCTCGGCTTGCCCGACACGGCCAAGGTGCTCGTCCTCCAGACCGTCGGTTACCCCCTCGAAGCCAAGGACGCCGGCGGCCAGCGCCCGCGTCAGCCCTTCGAGGAGATGTTCTTCCTCGATTC
>JAHFUU010000574.1:1230-2527 GCA_023264915.1 Microthrixaceae bacterium
GGATGCTCCAACCCCAGGCCCCGCTGCCGGGTCGTGAGGAAGAGCTCCAGCTGATGAAGAAGGCACTCGATCTACCCGAGATGAGCTAGGAGGCACCCGGTGAACATCGCAGATCTCGAAGTCGACCTCGGAACCGAAGAGCGCGAGGTGTGCGATGCCGTGCACCGGTTCGCCACCGAGGTGATGCGGCCGGTGGGCCAGGAGCTCGACCGGCTCAGTCCAGAGGATGTGATTGCGAAGGGATCACCGCTGTGGACGGTGTTCGACCGCTACCGCGAGCTGGGCCTGGACGAGCTGCGCACCGGAGGGCCGTTGACCGAGGGGATGACCCAGGCACAACAGATTCGGCTCCAGTGCATCGTCGGCGAGACCATCGGCTGGGGCGACGCTGGGCTGGCAATCAGCCTGGGCGTGTCGTCGTTCCCGCGCCTGCTGGCGATGATGTCCGGCAACCCCGCGCTGATCGAGCGCTTCGGCGACCCGTCGCTGATCGGTTGCTGGCCCATCACCGAGCCCGACCACGGAAGCGATCTCATCTACTTCGGCGGCAACGTCGAGGAGATGCCCGGCCGGCCCAACTGCGTCGCCGTCAAGGACGGTGACCACTTCGTTATCACCGGCCAGAAGGCAGCTTGGGTCTCCAACGGCACCATCGCCAACGCCGGAGCGCTGTTCTGCGCGGTCGACATGGGCGACGGCAAGCTCAGCGGCCTCGGCGGCTTCCTCGTCCCCCTCGACGCGGAGGGCGTGTCGCGTGGCAAGCCGCTCGACAAGCTGGGCCAGCGCGCGCTCAACCAGGGCGAGATCTTCTTCGACGGCCTGCGCGTGCCTGCTGACCACCTGGTGCTGAACCCCGAGATGTCGGCTTTCACCCAGGACATGGTGCTGTCCCTCGCCAACGGAGGCATGGGCACGACCTTCGTCGGGCTGGCCCAGGCGGCGCTCGACGTGGCTGTCGACTACGCGAAGGAGCGCGTGCAGGGCGGCACGCCGATCTTCGCTCACCAGAGCGTCAAGGCACGCCTGTTCGAGATGTACCGCAAGGTCGAAGCGGCCCGGGCGCTCAACCGCCGCACGATCCTCATCAACACCGTGTCGATGCCCCCCAAGCCCCACCTCGCGGTCGCGTCGAAGGTGACCTCCACCCAGACCGCCTTCGAGGTCGCCAGCGAGGCGCTCGGCATCTTCGGCGGCAACGGTCTCAGCCGTGAGTACCCGATCGAGAAAATGTTGCGCGACGCGCGTGCGTCGATGATCGAGGACGGCTGCAACCACGTGTTGAGCCTCGCCGCTGCCG
>JAHFUU010000575.1 GCA_023264915.1 Microthrixaceae bacterium
GCCGTCGAGACCCCTGACGGCAGGCGGTGGGCGCTCACGAACACCTGCGCGGCCAACGCCGTCGGCGTGTGCTCGCCTGGGGACTATGCATACGCGGTCGCCGGTGCGGCTCTCGGAGCCTTCACGGTCGCTGGTCGCCACCTCCACCTGGATGCCATATCGGTCGCCGAACGGATGCTCGACGCTTCGGGAACCGCCATCTGCGAGCTCGTCGCTGGTGTCGCGGCCGAGACCGACGTCGACTTCCCACCCTCGATCGTCGCGGTCGGGGGCGGTGCCGGCGGGCTCGGCCGGCACGTGGCGAGGATGCTCCGGACCAGCTGCGTGGTGCCCGAGCGAGCCGAGGTGATCTCCTCGATCGGTGATGCCCTCTCGCTCGTGAGGGCCGAGCGCGAGCGAACCGCGACGATGACCGACACAGCGTTGATCCACGAGCTCGTCACAGAGGTCGAGGCCGAGGTGACAGCCGCGGGGGCCGCGCCTTCATCGGTCGAGGTGCGTGTCGACGAGCAGCCCGAGAAGGGAACGGTCCGTGCCGTGGCAACTGGCGCGGTGGGCCTGTCCTCGGGCGCCCTTCCAGGGCGTGAGGCGATCAGTCCCGAAGCTGTCGAGGCCCTCGCTCGAGCCAGGGGTGCCGAGGGCCCACCTGTCCGGATCGGGTCTTTCTGGGTGGCCAGCTGGCCGCTGGTCAGAGCACGCGACCGGTTACACGTCGTGGCCTTTGACCGGTGGGGCGACACGGTCATCGAGGCGACCGGCGAGTTGCTGGTCGACCCGGCACAAGACGCCATCTCCGACGGCTTCAAGCGCCTCACCAAGCACCGGGGGCCGATCACAGTCGAGCCCACCGTGTGGGTGCTGGACGGCAACCACGTCACCGCCATCGAATCCGGAGACAGGGCCGCGACCGCGCGCCAGCTCATCTCAGGCGCGCTCTCGGGGGGCGAAGGCAAGACCGCGATCATCATCGGGAGCAGCTGATGGCCCTGTACATACCCGCCGGCCGCCGACGTCGGCGCCTCATCGTCACTGCCTGCGCAGGACTTGCTGTGGGCCTTGCCCTGGGTGCGGTGATCGGCCGGATGACGGCCCCGTCCCCCGCAGGTGCCGCAGCAGACGCCAAGCAGCAGGCCAAGGCGGTCACGGGCCAGCTCGAGGCGTTCCCGATCCACTACGAGCAGGCATCCAAGGGCGAGATCGACCGGGCAAGCTTCAAGCCTTCCCTGGATGCCGGTCTCAACCGCGCGAACGAGGATCTCGCCGCGGCGCTGGCCCAGGCGCCGTGGATCGACGAGTCGACCAGAGGTGTGCTCAGAGCCAACCTGTCCAACGTGAAGAACGTGGCTGATCGCGACGCCCCCCCCGCCGAGTTCGACGGGGCGGTGAGGCGATCGGTCGACTCGATCAACACGGCCTTCGGAGGACAACCACCTCAATCCGCTGCGCCCCGCGCAGGCTGACGAGCGGTTGGGCCCGACCCCGAGCCGTGAGCCATCCCCAGACGCCACCCGCGGCGTACAGGGCGCGTAGACTCCCACAGCCGCCGCCACCGTCGTCGAGAGTGGGGACAGTTGACACCATATGAGGTGCTCGGGGTCGATCAACAGGCCCCGATCGAAGAGGTCGAAGCCTCCTACAGGCTGCTCCTGCGGCGGTTCAACCCTCAGGCCCTGGCTGACACCGATCCTGCGACCAAGGCCGACGCATCCATACGCGTGCGGGAGATCCACGCCGCGATGGCCCAGGTTCGCAAGGACCACCACGGAGGCGGGCCCCGACCCTGGCCCTTCCGTGCCGACGGTGAGGATCTCGACGACGAGCCTGGCGCAGCTGCAGAGCCGATCGAGGCCGAGCAGGGTCTGTCTCCGGCGATGGCGAGGGCCCGGGAGCAGGACTGGAGCTTCGACGACCTGCTCGAGCTGGTTCCGTGTCCCTACTGCGATCAGGGGTTCTTGGAGCTCGAGCCATTCCGCAACCACCTCGCAGCTGACCACCAGTACCGGCTTCGCGAGAAGCGAAAGCGCAAGGCACGAACCGAGCCGACGGTCATCCAGTTGCTCGGCGTGTGGCGATGCGCGGTAGCAGGCGCGTTCGCCCTCGCGGCTGCGGTGACCCTGGTGCTCGGACTGTCGTTGTGGTTCCCCATGACAGCCATGATCGTCGTGCTGATCGTGCTGTTCAGCGTCGCCATCCCCAAAGCCGACAGGCACTCCTTCGGCCACAAGCGTGTCAAGCAGCACAAGGCGATCAAGTGGTTCTGACCCGACTCGGTCCCGACCATCCCCAGGCGCGGGTCCCTGACTGACGGGGCTCCACCCCAGCCCTATCTTGGGGCGCCGCCGGCGCCCACAGCTGGTTCCGTGTGAGGCCCGCTCGCTGCCGCTCACGGTTCGCACGGGCAAGCCCGAAGGTGCGAGCAGGTTGCTGGGGGCGCTGTGGCGGCGCGTTCGAGCCTGCCTCGACCAGAGGTTGACTCGCGCTTCACCGTGACTCAGGTCCAGAGGCCTCCAGAGAGGAGCCGGG
>JAHFUU010000107.1 GCA_023264915.1 Microthrixaceae bacterium
GGGTCGGGGTCGTGGTCGCGGTCGCGGTCGTGGTCGTGGTCAGGGTCAGGGTCGCGGTCGCGGTCAGGGTCGCGGTCAGGGTCGGCATGACTGACTCCTTCCTCGCCATCCTCCAAGAGCATGCCGATGACTCCGACCAGCTCGCTCTGTTCGAGGTCATCGCCCGCTGGCCGGCAGACCGAGTGCCGCTGGCTCTGTGGGAGGTCCAGAAGCAAAAGCGCCGGCTCTCCATCATCGAGAAGTCCTTGGAGGCACGAGCGGCAGCCGATGGGCTCAAGGAATGGACTGCTCCCGACGGAGCCCGCTTCGGCTTCTGGGGCAGCCTTCGCAAGGGATTCAAAGACCTCCCGAACGTGCTCTCAAACATTCACTCCTACGGGGTCTCGTTGGAGTCCATCTTCGGGGCGATCACTGACATACGGGTTACCGACCTGCGTGAGGCGGCGGAGCTCATTAGTAACCCCAACAATCGCTCGGCCGCGCTCTCTGTCATCGAGGACGGTCGCATTCCGAAGGGTGAGCGCGGCGATCCACACCTTGTGTCTGTGGATGCCATTGGGAGCAAGAAGCCATGACCGCTCCGCAGTATTTCAAGACCGACGCCATTTTCGTTCAGGGCTACATGGTGGCCGAGGGGTCCGTGGACTTTGACGCTGGGGTCGTGCTGTTCGAGATCGTCAATGAGATTGGGGAGAAGCGATCTGTCGTCTATCGCTTTATCCTTCCCGGACCCAAGCCGTCAGAGGAAATCTTCAAGGGCCTCTACACCAATCTTCAGAACAGGGTCAACGACCTGTGCGATCTTTGTCATGACATTTGAGGTAGAGCCATGACCGAACCGACCTCGCACGAGCGAGCGACCAAGTGTGTTGAGGAGATTCGGCGTGTGTTGCACGGCAATGACCACGGGTTGCCGTACGCTGTTCTCTCCAACGCATCAAAGATCATCGAGGAACTCCTCACCGACAATGATCGCCCGCGGAGAGCGGATGGAGAAGCCATGACCGATTTCGATGACGAATACGACAAGCGGACCCTGTGGGACCGCCTCGCGGACTTCTTCGTTGACCTGCCATCGGGTCGCGCGACGGACTTGCTCCGCGACCTCGACGCCGCCCTCACGAAGGCCGAGGATCGGGTGGCGCTGCTGGAAAAGGTGGTGGAGGCCGTAAGGAAGGCCGACGAGTCTCCGAACGCCGAGGCACTTCTGGAGTCATGGTCCCAAGTGGTCATCGTGGCGCTGAGTCGCTACGACAAGGTTCTTGCCGCCCTCTCCCCAACGACAGGAGCCGAGAAGTGACCACGGTCCGCATCCTTAGCGTGATCGGAACCGGCGATCCGTTTGACATCCTTCTGACCATTCCGTTCAAGGGTGGAAGGGATTGCATGGGACCACAGTGGGCCGAGCCATTCGGGATTCCCGTCCCAGAGAAGCACACTACGGTCGGGTCGCGCGTGTGGAATGTCGCCAAAGGAGACAGCAACTCTGCGGGGAGCATGGTGTTCTGCGAGTCGTGTCACCAGGCGTTCTATCCGAAGCGGCGAACCAAGAAGAAGTGACCACTCCTCTCGGCAACCCCGACTGCTATTTCCGAGAGAGCCTTGGAGGATGCTCAAACCAAGGTAAGTCCTCGGTCTGGCTGGCAGATGAGAGGGGGAGCTGCATGAGACACAGCCAAGTGCTGATGAATCTGAAGCCAGTCATCGGAAGTCCTAGTACCAGTGGGTCATTGCCCAGCGAGCACGAGCGCCCGACCATCACCAAGAGCGACAAGGAGAAGGAATGATGCCAATGGCCCTCGTCAAGGAAGTCGAGCCGAAGCGAACGCAGAGCGGCAAGGACTACTGGCGGGCGAACATCGCAGGAGTCGGTTGGGCCTCGACGTTCGACTCCAAGATCGGCAAGCTGCTGGCCGACCACAAGGGTTCCGAGGTGGACGTGACCACCGAGAAGAACGGGAACTACACGAACATCCTCTCGGCCGTGGCCCCGCACGCCGAATCGTCTGGCGTCGGTGGCGACGTTCCGCAGCGCGACGTGCTGATCGTTCGACAGGTCGCGCTCAAGGCGGCGGTCGAGCGCTCGGCCGGGGCTGGACTCACGGACAAGGACATCACGGACTCGGCCCAGTTCTTCGCGGACTGGATGCTTGGCGGCGGCGAGCCGCCTGAGCCGTTCAACCCGGAGCCACCGTTTTGAGCAACCTCGACATCGTCATCCTTCTCGCGGACCCAACCACCCGCGCGGCCATCGCATGGCAGACCACCAGCGACGGCCTGCTCAACTTCCGCGCCCGCGATCCGCACGATCCGACCCACTGGGTTCTGGTGAACGGGCTCACCGAGGAGATGGCCGCCGACCTGGTCCAGACCATCGGGTCATGCCTGCAAGAGATCAGAATGGCCAAGGCGTGACCGACACCATGGCGCCAGATGTGGTTCCTGACTTTGTTCAGTTCCACCAGACACACTACGAGGCAAGGATGAATGATCATAGCGGGCCCGCTCAGAGATGCGCGAGGCATCTCTGGATTAGGCATTATCCAAAGACGCTGGTCTGGTGGTTCCTGTCCTCTCCAGATCGAACCCGCCCATGCCCCAAGCATGGGTTGAAAACGGAGTACGAGTGTGCGATGCATGGTGAGGGTTGCCGCGCTGTCTCAATGGAGCTTGAGGGATGGAGGAGTCGAAACGATCCACCGACTCAGGGTCCATCAAACCAATGTGCGTACTGCTTGCTGAGCCTAAACGATCCCCATCGAATCATCGACAAAGGATCGTGGGCCGAGAGAGAACGGGTGTATTGCTCTATCGCTCGGCTCCGCTCGGAATCGCCCAGGTGTGGGAGGACGATATGACCGACCTCGGTTCGGTCTGCACCTGCACTCCGCTGGACTCCTCCGGCTGGCCCGCAAGCGACGAGCACACCCGCGAGGCGCACCAGCGACAGTGGTGGTGCCAAGGCTGCGGGGAGAGCGTGGTGATTGTGGTGTTTGACCCAGACGGTGCCGCCCGCCACATCGTGCGCGTCGTCGCGCGAGATGGCATCCAGTCTCACTACGCCTGCGGGCCAGTGGTGGACGTTCCCGAAGCCTGCACCGTGAAGGGCTGCATGTGCGACCAGTGGCGCAGCTTGGAGTCGCAGGCGGAAAGGGCGGCGCAGTGATGAAGCCCCGCAAGCCGCTTCCCCGCAAGCGCGCGAAGCCTCGCAGGTACAAGACGCCTCGTTGCATCTGGGGACGGTGCAAGAAGCCCCAGGCCCACATTGAGCGATGCGTCGTTCACGCCAAGCGTTACTTGGACACGCTCCGGGCTGCGCTCGTGCGTACTGACCACTGTGAGATCAACCACCGCGACGCCTCGTGGGTCGGCACGCCTTTCGCTTGCGCTGGTGCCATCTGCGACAACCACGGATTTGACCGGGACGAGATGCCCGCGCGCTGGGAGCTGTGGAACGGGTTCAGCGGGTGCAGCGCGGTAAACCTCTGGGCTAACCGAAACAAGATCAGATGGGACGAGTACCTGCGTCGAACGTGGGGTGACGAGGTGTACGCGGCACGACGCCAGCACGCCCTCTACGGACCCAATCCCGACTACTCGGCCTACCTCGTGATGCTGGAAGAACTCTCCGGGCCGGAGATACGATGAGGCACACGGACCAGCGCCCGATCTGGTGGAAGTGTTCAAGGAGATGACCGAGTGAGCCACACCAATGGGCACTCATTCACGCTCCCGACCGCCTCTCCCGACCTGCGCGCTTGCGCCTACCCGAAGTGCAAGGAGACGATGCGGGTCGTCGTCTCCAAGCCCGCAGCTGCCGTTGAGAGTTCGCAGACCAGCGTGGCTGCGGCCCGCGCCATCGAGGGGGGCCCGCGCACGCAGGGTCGCGCCCTTGTGCTCGCCGCCGTGCAGCACTCGCCCGACGGTCTGACCGATCAGGCCATCCAAGAGGCGACCGGACTGGTGGAATCCAGCGAGAGGCCGAGAAGGGTCGAGCTGGTCGAGGCCAACCTGCTCTACGACTCTGGCCGGCAGCGCATAACACGTTCAGGGAGAATGGCCTCGGTGTGGAGGGCTAGGACATGAGTTACTACGACTACGAGATCAGCCGCAAACTGGCAGCAGAGTGGTCGTTCTACTGGCTCCTCATGGCAGCCATGCGCGCAGCCGATTCGATCAACGCCGAGCTTCTACGCGGGGCTTTCCCGAAGGTGTGGGACGAGTTGCAAGACCGCTACAACGCGCCGGGCGGCAGACTGACGGGAGAGGGCTAGGACATGACCGGAGCAATCGAGCGCGACGACGAGATCGCAGCGAAGGCGAGGCAGGGCGAGTGGGCTATCGCCCGCGATGCTCATATCTGCTTGGCGCATCCCGTCTCTAATCCGCACTACGAATCAGTGATGGACGCTGGGGCCGATGAGGAGCGCGGATTCCACAACCGCGACGACGTTGTTCACATCGTCAATCTACAGAACCGCTTCCCGCTGTACCGCAGGCTGGTGGAAGCGGTGCGGGAATGGCAAAACGAGGGTCGAACCGGAATCCACTACTACGACAGCAAGTACGAGCTTGCTGTTTCATCCGCTCTCGCCGCTCTCGATGAGGAGAAGGCCCCATGAAGTGCTACAAGTGCGACGAGTCTAGGGCCGTGGCGTTCGGAAGATGCGCAGCCTGCCTTGAGCGTGACGGAATCGTGGCGTGGGATGGCGATAGGTTCGTGGGAAGTAAAATCCAAGCCCCGGAGAAGGCGATGAGCAACGCTCCGTGCTGCCACATTCCCTGCGGGGAACTGGCTGAGTTTGACATCTACGGTGAGACGCGGCCAGACGACGTGACCCAAGCCTGCGAGGCCCACGTGGGGGCGCTACTCGGTTCCCCTGTGGGGGCTCTGGAAAATAGGCGCTGGGTCGTCGTGGCCCTCTCCTCAAAGACAGGAGGGCCCACATGACCGTCGTTCCTCAGCCCAACACAGCCATCTGCGAGTGCGTTTGCCACCTGACGATCGCCGGAGAACCGACGATGCCATTCAATCCGCATAACGGCTCCCCCTGTTGGTGCTACGGGTCGCAGGCTCCCGTGCTCGTGACCCCGCCGACCTTCTGCCCCCACTGCGGCAAGCGGCTGGACGGACGATGAAGGTCTGCATTTACATTGAGAACCCGGAGACCGAGATCGTCGTTGATCTGCTGATGGTTCCGAGGGTCGGGGACAGGATCGCCGTTCCGCTTCCGCTCGTGATGGCGACCAATCACCTGAGCGCCGATCAGGTGTTCGGACCCGATCATGGCTGGCGCGAGATCGACTGGTCCAAGTTCGAGATCGACGGGACCGTGGATCAAGTCGTCTGGAACATCAACCGCGAAACGACGGCTTGGGTCAGTGTTGTCGTGGACATGCCATCGCGTACCGATGTGCAAGATTCCGACCTGGATCGCATGAGCGAGGTCGTCAACCGCGCCCGCTATGGCAAGAAGTCGTGATGAGGGCGCTCGGCCCGCTTCTCACCCTCGCGTTCTGCGCCGCTGTCGCGTCGCTCTCGCTCGGCTCGAAGGCTGTCGGCTCGGTACAGGGAAGCGACCGATCCGCTGCCTTCGAGGCGCGCGGGATCGTCCTCCGGCCTGAGGTCTACCCAAGCGCCACCAGCGCGGGCCATAGAAGCCCTTGGCAGGCACCGCTAATCACGGTGCCGGAGGGTGTGGATGCGGTTCTAGACCGAGCATCGCTGCAACCCGCGCGCACCATTCGCGTCAACCGGGGTGCCCCCACGACTGTCTTTGCCAGTCCAGCGCCCGGAAGGGGCCCTGTAGGGCCTTCTGAGGGTACTCTGGCGGTGGAGCGCAGCGAGCGGGCCCGCCTGACGATCGACAAAGCGGCCGACGAGTTCGGACTCACGCAGGACTACCCGTGGCGCCAGCGCCTCCACGCGACCGCGATGTGCGAGAGTGGCTACCGCATGGATGCCGTGGGCGCGGCGGGCGAGATCGGCATTTTTCAGTGGTTGCCCAGCTCATGGGATGCGAACGCCGCAGCTCTGGGCTACGGCCCCGACGACATCCACGATCTCGTGGCGCAGGCTCGCATGACGGCATTCGCGCTCAGCAAGGGCGAGATGTGGCGTTGGTCGTGTTGGAATCAGAGCTACGACTGGTGAAAGCCTGATGGGGGCCACACGTTGAAGCACCTGCCTGGCATCATCTTGGGCATCCTGCTCGGCGTGTTCTTGACCTTCGCTATGAGCATCGACTGGTGGCTAGAGCGCAGGTGAAGGCCAGCTCGCGCCAATCGGTCAAGGTTTCGGAAAAGACCGCCAAGCTCCTGCGCATGCTCTCAGCACTCGACGGTGCGAGCCAGGCCGAGATCGCAGACTCGGCAATTTCAGAATACGTTGAGAGTCGCAAAGCGGCGCTCAAAAAGCGGTTGGGCGAGGTTCGAGAGCTGCTCCATGTTTCGCAGACGTGGGCCAAGCGCACCGTTGCGAAGAGATCACGCTAGACCCCGTAGCCCTAGCCCAGCACCAGCCTCACGATATTGCCGGCGAGCACCAAGAAGGCGAACGCCAAGATGACCCAGGCGATACGGTCGGCGTTCTGATCGCTCATCGTCCTTCTGCCTTTGCGAGGGCCGCGCGAGCGATTATCACGGCATCGCTCGGCTCTCCTGTCGGTGGCTCGAGCTCCCGTAGCATCTCGCGCAGCGCCCTGTACAGATCGGGGGCCGCATCATGCATAACCTTTGCCTCATTGCCTCCTGATGACGAAGCAGGTTACGCGCCTCCTGGTCAAACCTTTTCGCATGGGTTGAGCACAGCAGTTCGCCACCACGCTCGTCGGTTCCCCGGCGCGAGCACGGCTGACCGACCCCTCGCCCGTCCCACCCACTACCGCTTTTCAAGGCTGCACAACTTGTCCAAAGCCTACTGCTCATTGCCTTGCCTCTTTCTGGCCACGCCTCAATCCTTTGCCTCTAGGCGCTCCCAAGAGCCCACGGAACGCTCGGACGGCTAGCTGCGTCCTTGCTTGCGGGAGGCAAACCCCGCCCGTGGGCTCTTGGGAAGGTCTAGGGGATTCTTGGAGTTGCGACGGTACCAGAAGACGCTCCGCTCCAGCCACTCGGCCCTGTCTATGCGGGTGCCAGCAGACTCTCGAATCCTGGCGACATCGACGGAGTAGACCTTTCGGCAACCCGCGCATCGCACTGGCTGATCGTGGGTTTCCGTACGAAGGGTGACAGAAGTCCCGCAGCAGGGCGTTTTGGTCTCCACCGTGCTCATCATCTTCTGAGCCTTTCTGTCTTTCAGGTCGTTTGCCCAACCAGCCGACAAGCACAGTAAGCGCCGGCGAGATGGTCTAAGTCAAGGTTCGGTGCATAGGTGGATAGTCCTAGTACGTTCGGGGCAAGCCTGGGGGCCTTGTATCTGAGAGTTCCCGTGCTACAACACCCGCAATGAGGTACCTCCTCGCGCAGATCGTGTCCGTCGCCGCTCTGGCTGTGTTCCTTTCTGGTGCATTTGTGGCCGGGTGCGTCGTGCTGGCTTTCCTCGTCCGCGTGGGGGAAGCGG
>JAHFUU010000576.1:0-655 GCA_023264915.1 Microthrixaceae bacterium
GAGAAGTACCGCCATGAATCGGCCACTGACATCAAGGGCGACGGGATCGGGGACATCGAAGGGATTCGTCAACATCTCGACCATCTGAGCTGGCTCGGCGTTGACGCCATCTGGGTATCGCCCTTCTACCCTTCGCCGATGGCCGACTTCGGATATGACGTCAGCGACTACTGCAATGTCGACCCTCTCTTCGGTTCGCTGGGCGATCTCGACCGACTCGTCCATGAGGTGCATGCGCGGGGCATGAGACTGATCGTCGACTGGGTGCCGAACCACACCTCTGACCAACACCCGTGGTTCGTGGCCTCCCGGTCATCGAAGCGGGATGCCAAGCGTGACTGGTATTGCTGGCGCGATCAGGGCCCTGAAGGCGCGCCACCGAACAACTGGCTCAGCTCGTTCACGTTCGATTCTGCCTGGACTCTTGACCCGACCACGGACCAGATGTACCTGCACTGCTTCCTGGCCGAGCAGCCTGACCTCAACTGGCACAACCAGTCCGTCGTGCATGCGATGCACGACACTCTCCGCTTCTGGCTCGAACGCGGCGTCGACGGCTTTCGCATGGACGTCATCCATCTGATCGGCAAGGACCCAGACCTCGCTGACGACCCGGTCGATCTTGCAGCGCTCAGCCACGTGCCCCTGAACAACC
>JAHFUU010000576.1:665-2512 GCA_023264915.1 Microthrixaceae bacterium
CTCATACCCGGGTGACAGGGTGGCCGTCGGAGAGGTCTACCTCCTGGACACGAAGATGGTGGCTGACCACTACGGCCACGGCGACGAGCTCCATCTGAACTTCAACTTCCCACCCTTGTACGCGCCCTGGGACAGCGAGGCCTGGCACGGCCAGATCACTCGTGCGGCAGCCGAGCTCGACCCGATCAGTGCCTGGCCGACTTGGGTGCTGTCGAACCACGACAACAAGCGTCACCGCACACGCTACGGAGGATCTGAGTCCAGGGCGCGAGCCGCCGCAGTCCTACTCCTGACCCTTCGTGGAACGCCTTTTCTCTACGCGGGCGAGGAGTTGGGCATGGAAGACGCCACCATTCCCGACGATGAGGTCGTGGATCCCGGCGGGCGAGACGGTTGTCGGGCTCCGATCCCCTGGACCCGGGTGGATCCTCACGGCTGGATCGGAGAGGTGCCATGGCTCCCCTGGGCCCCCCACTCCGCGGACCGCAGCGTCGAAGCCATGCGCGAGAACCCTTCGTCGATCCTTCACCTGTACAAGCGGATCATCGCGGCGCGAGCCGCGTCACGTGCGCTCACTCTCGGCTCCATCGAGCTGCTCACCACTCCCGATGACATCCTAGGCTATGAGCGATTCGATGAGGCCAGCGGCGATCGTCGGGTCATGCTCATCAACTTCGGCGACCGACAAGTGCTGACTCCGGGCTACCAGGGCACCAAGATCGAGGTGGACAGCGCCAGCAAGATGGACGGTGACGCATTCGATGGGGTCATGGCGCCGGGGAGCGCTGTCATCTTGGCCCCCTGACTCCGGGCAGGCCAGCCGGGGCACTCGTGATCGGCGCTTCGCTGCTCCCTTGGCCGCCTGTACCCGTCGAGCTTGGAACCTGCGTCGGTGTTGAGACCGACGCTGTGGACGGCGCCTGGGTAGAGATTGGCGCGCTCGAGGGGGGCGTCGTAGTGGTCACCACAGGCGGCTCACTCCGCAGGAAGTTGAAGGGCCCGAACCCGTCAAGACCCAGTCCGAGGACGAGCAACATCACCACAACCAAGATCGCGGCGGTGCGCTTGAGGGTCGAGCGCGGGTTCGGCTCGCTAGCGGCAGGCCCTGAACCTTCACCAGGGCCCTTCCCGGAGATCCGCCTGATCTTGGCGCGCTTGCCGCGAGCCGTCGCGCCGGCTTCGAGCTGGTCCCGTTCCTTGTGACGCTCCCTCCAACCAGCTTCTTTGAACTGGGCATTCGCGACGAACTGCTCGTCGAATGCCGTTTCCAGGTCATCCCAGCGCCAGTTGTCCTTGTCCTGCATTCTCGTCTCGATCAGGTCATTCCCGACGGCTTCCCGCCGTGCACCAAAGATCGTAGCGAGAACGCTTGACGGGCATGTGCCGGCCGGCAGGCCAGACCGCTTGACCGTCAGCCGTAGACGATGCGCGTGATCCAGTCGGCCACCAGGGCAGGCTTGTCCTCACCCTCGATCTCGACGGTCATGGTTCGCGTCGTCTGCACAGTGTTCGGGTCTCTTAGCTCCACGCTGGCCAACAGGCTCGATGCCCGGATGCGGGAACCGACCTTCACCGGGCTGATGAAGCGAACCCTGTCGAACCCGTAGTTGACGCCCATCATCACGCCTTCGTACCGGCTCATGTCCTTCGGGATCGAACTGTCCAGCTTGGTCAGCAACGAGAGTGTCAAGAACCCGTGGGCGATCGTCACCTTCCACGGCGACAGCTGTGCGGACTGCTCGGGGTCGACGTGGATGAACTGATGATCTTCAGTTACGTCGGCGAACTCGTTGATCCGCTCCTGGGTGATCCGGACCCACTCACCGGTCCCCTCTGGCTCGCCTACG
>JAHFUU010000108.1 GCA_023264915.1 Microthrixaceae bacterium
TGGCCGATGAGATCGATCGCGTCCGGGCGGTCGTTGCCATCGGGGATGCGGCGACCGAGGTGAAGCGGGTCTTCGAGGGGTCCCGGACCGTGGTCGTCGCAGCATCGATGCCAGAAGCGGTCAGCGAGGCTGCCGAGTTGGCCAGCCCGGGTGACGCCGTGCTGTTGTCACCGGGTTGCGCCTCGTTCGACTGGTATGAGAGCTACAGCGAACGCGGCGACGCCTTCTGCTCTGCGGTCAGGGCCCATCTGGGTGGGGTCAAGAGCGAGGCCGGGCCATGAGCATCAGGAGCTTGGGGCACCGGGACCCACGGCGGGCCCGGACGTGACCAGAGGGAAGCTCGTGCCGGTCGGCGCGGCGCCACCCGCGGAGGGAACCGCTCTGTCCCCGCGGAAGCGAGGCAGGCGGACGGGTGACTTCCTCGCGCTCGGGGCGCTGCTGATCACCTTGAACCTGACTGGTCTGGTCATGGTCCTGTCCGCGTCGGGGGTCACGTCCCTTGACGACACTGGCTCACCCTGGTCCCAGTTCACCAAGCAGCTGATCTGGCTCGGCATCGGAACGGTTGCCTTGATGGTCTCGGTCCGGGTCGACTACCGCAGCTGGCGCAAGGTGACGGGCCCGTTCCTGGTGGGGACGATCGCACTTCTGGCCCTGGTCCTGGTGCCCGGCGTCGGCGTCGAGGTGAACGGAGCCTCGAGATGGCTCGGCTGGGGCCAGTTCCGCCTTCAGCCGGCCGAGCTGGCGAAGCTTGCCGTGCTGCTGTTCGTCGCTGACCTGCTGACCCGCCGCGCCCACCGCATCAACGAGAGCCAGCTCAGCCTGCGGCCGGTGATGGTCGTGTTCTGCATCGTGGCCGGGTTGATAATGCTTCAGCCCAACCTCGGCACGACGATGCTCATCTTCGCCATAGTGTTCGCGCTGCTGTTCGTGGCCGGGGTGCCTGCCTGGCGGCTGGGCCTGGTCCTCACCGGCGCGACAGCCGCAGCCGGGCTGCTGTTGTGGTTGACGCCTTTCCGGAGGCGCCGTCTGTTTGCCTTCACGGACCCGTGGGCCGACCCGTTGAACACCGGCTACCAGCCTCTCCAATCCCAAGTCGGGCTTGCCAACGGCGGGGTTTACGGAACCGGTCTCGGCGCGGGGCGCAGCAAGTACGGGTTCTTGCCCGAGGCACACACAGACTTCATCTTCACCGTCATCGGCGAGGAGCTCGGCCTCATCGGTGCATGCGTGCTCGTCGCGGTCTTCATCGCCTTCGCTGTGGTGGGCGCGCGCATCGCCATGAGGGCGCCGGACCGCTTCGGGATGCTGGTGGCGACCGGGATCAGCTCGTGGGTCCTGTTCCAGGCGTTCGTCAACATCGGCGCAGCGGTGGGCGTGCTGCCGATCACGGGCGTCCCGCTCCCGTTCGTGTCCTTCGGGGGCTCGTCGCTGGTCGTGAACATGATGGCCATGGGCATCCTGTTGAACATCGCCCGCCACGAACGCGAGGCACCTTGATGTTCGAGAACAGCCGCGGGGCGGGGGAGCCCGAAGCCAGGTCACCGGGCGGCGGCGGCAGGCCAGGAGGCCCTGCGGCCGGGGGTGCCCGCAGGTCGGGTGTCGTCGCCAGGACCGGCCCTCGCGTGAGCAGCCCTGCCAGGATGGTCGACCCAACGAGGTCGCGCGGGCGCCTAGGGGTGGCGCCTGGCAGCCAGGCGTGATGGGGGATCCCACGTGACCGGCCGCACCCACGGGCAGGCCGCCGGGCGCGGAGAGGGGACCTTCGCCCTGTTCGCCGGAGGGGGCACCGCCGGGCATGTCCTGCCGGGCATCGCTGTCGCCAACGAGCTGACAGCGCGAGGGCACCCGGCCTCGTCGATCCAGTTCGTCGGCGCTTCGGTGGGCAACGATCGGCAACTGGTCGAGCGGGCGGGGTACGCCTTCACCGGGCTCCCCGGTCGAGGGATCCAGCGACGCCTGACGATCGCGAACCTCGCAGCGGTGCTCGGGATAGCGAGGGCGACCATCGCGGGCGTCGGGCTGGTCCGGCGCTTGCGTCCCTCAGTTGTGGTCATGACCGGCAGCTACGCCGCTGTCCCGTGCATCGTCGGGGCAGTCATCTGGCGGGTCCCGATGGTCGTGCTCGCCCGTGATGCTCGGGCGGGAGCTGCTGACCGGCTGGCCGGCCGGTTCGCGAAGGCCAGCGCCGTCCCCTTTTCAGCAACCGATCTACCCCGCGCGACCGTCACGGGCAACCCCGTGCGCTCGGAGCTGCTGGCGATCGACCGTGAGGCAGATCGGCCAGCCGCTCGCGAGCAGCTGGCCCTTCCCCAGGACCGCACCGTCGTCGCCGTGTTCACCGGTTCGCTCGGGTCGCGCCGGGTGAACCGGGCTGTTCGCGGCCTGGTCGAGCGGTGGGGTCATCGCACCGACGTAGCGATCCGGCACGCGGTGGGCAGCCGTGACTGGCAGGACTACGCGCGTGACCTTCCAGAGCCGGCGGCCGATGGCCTGGTGTACCAGCCGATCGAGTATGAAGAGCACATGGACTTGCTGCTCGCAGCGGCCGACCTGGCGGTGACAAGAGCTGGCGGAGCGACCGTTGCAGAGCTCGCCGCGGTCGGTATGCCGGCGATCCTCGTCCCATTGCCGATCGCTCCGCGTGACCACCAGACAGCCAACGCTCGTGCCCTTGTCGAAGCAGAGGCGGCGATCCTGGTTCCGGACCCCGAGCTGGACGCGAACCGCCTCGAGTCCGAGCTCGAATCGTTGGTCGACGACCCGGCGCGCCGGGCCAGGATGGCCGCGTGCGCCACCGCCATCGCGCACCCTGAGGCCGCCGCCCGCGTGGCCGATCTGGTCGAGCGTTGTGCCCGACCATGAGACATGTCGGCCTCTGGGGTCGCGGGCGGCCAAGATGACCGATCCTCATGCGACTGCCGCCGACGCCGGCGCGCTGGCCGACCTGAGCATGCCGCGCAAGGTGCACATCGTCGGGATCGGGGGGGCGGCGATGAGCGCCATCGCGATCGTGCTCGCCGGGACGGGCCACGAGGTATCGGGCAGCGACCAGCGCGGTTCTGACACGATCGAGCGGCTCGGTCGCGCTGGCATCTCGGTGGCCATCGGGCACGATCCCTCCAACGTCCCAGCAGGTGTCGAGGTCGTGGCTGTCTCGACTGCGATCCCCGAGGACAACGTCGAGCTCGCGGAAGCACATCGTCGGGGTCTCGCGGTGTGCAGCCGCGAGGCGATGATGGTGGCGATCCTCGAAGGCCGGTCGGTCGTCGCTGTCGCCGGTACGCACGGCAAGACGACGACCTCGGCGATGCTCGCGATGGTGTTGCGAGACGCAGGGCTCGACCCGTCCTTCATCATCGGTGGTGACCTCAAGGAGGTGGGCTCGGGTGCGGCGCTGGGGTCCGGTGATCTGTTCGTCGTCGAGGCCGACGAGAGCGACAGCTCGTTCCTGGGGTTGCCGCGCCAGGTTGCGATCGTCACCAACGTCGAGCCGGACCACATCGAGCACTACGGCGGCATGGACTGCCTCGAGGAGGCGTTCGAGCACTTCCTCGAGGGTGCCGCAGGCATGCGCCTCGTGTGCGCGGACGACCCGAGGGCAGCGCTGTTGGGCGAGCGCGCCGGAGCCATCACCTACGGGACAGCGGCTTCGGCGGAATACCGGTTGGTCGATGTGGTGAGCACCCGCGAACGGGTCACCTTCGGGATCGACCATGGGGGGCGCCGCATCGCCGAAGCAGCGGTTCCCATGGCGGGGATCCACAACGCCCGCAATGCCTGCGCGGCGCTTGTGGCGGGGATCGGCCTTGGTGCGTCGGTAGAGCAGGCATGCGAATCCCTCGCGAGGTTCTCAGGAGTCGCGCGGCGCTTCGAGCACCGCGGCGAGATGGGCGGCGTGTGCTTCATCGACGACTACGCGCACCTGCCTGCTGAGGTCTCGGCCATGGTCTCAGCTGCCCTCGACTGCAAGTGGCGGCGCATCGTCTGCATCTTCCAGCCGCACCGCTACTCGCGGACCGCGACCCTGTGGACAGAGTTCGGGGACGCGTTCGCAGGCGTCGATCAGCTCGTGGTGACCGGCATCTACCCGGCCGGCGAGCAGCCGCGCGCCGGCGTGTCGGCGAAGCTGATCGTCGATGCGGTGCTGGATCGCCACCCGCGCCAGCAGGTGGCATACCTGCCGGATCGAGCCGATCTCGGGCCCTACGTCACGGGCGTGCTGCGCCCGGGCGACCTCTGCCTGACCCTGGGCGCTGGCGATCTCACCACGCTCCCCGACGAGTTGATGCGGTCCCTGTCCGGTGGTCGCACCCGGACCCAGCAGCCATGAACGGGATCGCAGCCGAGCGAGCAGCCAGGCTCCTTGGCTCAGCCGGCGAGCGCGAGGTCCTGTTGGGTCCGCTCACCACCTACGGCGTCGGAGGGCCAGCGCGCCTGTTCGCAAGGGTGGGCACCGAGGCAGATCTCGCGCTCGTCCACAGCGTGGTCGCCGAGTCGCGGATCCCCGTGCTCGTGGTCGGGAAGGGGTCCAACCTCCTGGTCGCCGACCGGGGCTTTGACGGGTTGGCGATCTCGCTCGGGGGCTGCTTCGCGGAAGTGGAGGTCGACGGCGTCATCGTTCGGGCAGGGGGCGGTGCGTCGCTGCCGGTGGTGGCAAGGAAGGCGGCAGCAGCGGGCCTCGCCGGGCTCGAGTGGGCCGTGGGAGTGCCCGGATCGGTTGGCGGGGCGGTGCGGATGAACGCTGGTGGCCACGGTTCTGACATGGCGGGAACGCTCGTGAGGGTCCGCGTGCTCGACGTGTCCAGCGGCGAGGATATTGAGGTGCCTGCATCCTCCCTCGGGCTTGCCTACCGGCATTCTGATGTCGGGCCGCAGCAGGTCGTGCTACGTGCGGACTTCGAGCTGGTCGCGGGGGAACGTGGCGAGTCCGAAGCGGTCATCGCGGGCATCGTCAGCTGGCGGCGTGAGAACCAGCCCGGCGGGCACAACGCCGGGTCGGTCTTCACGAATCCCCCCGGGGACTCTGCGGGTCGGCTTGTCGAGGAGTGTGGCCTGAAGGGCTACCGGATCGGCTCTGCTGAGGTGTCGAGCAAGCATGCGAACTTCATCCAGGTGGATCCCGACGGTTCCGCAGGCGATGTGGTTGCCCTGATGGCCCTGCTTCGGGCGCGGGTGCGCGAGATGACCGGAATCGAGCTCGTGGCCGAGACGAAGCTGGTGGGCTTCACCCGCGCCGAGCTGGAGGGGGTGACCGGCTGATGCCGACCCTTGTGCGCGACAGGGCCAAGGCGAGCAAGCGGGCGCCTCGCGGGCCCCGTGCCCAGGGTCGTGACCCGGGTCGCGGTCGCCTGCGTCGCAACCGGGGTGCGACCCGATCCGACGAGATCGAGCCTGGTGCCCGAGTAGATGACACCGGGCGGCGTCGCATAGATCCTCGCATGAGGGCCCGGCGCGAGGCTGTCATCGAGGGGCGCCGGCGGCGCAGGCGCCGCATCACGGTGGTCGTGCTGGTTGTGGCCACCCTTGCAGCGGCCGGCTACCTGGCCGTTCAGAGCTCGTTGCTGGCGGTCCGTTCGCTGGACGTCGAGGGGGCTCTGCACACCTCGCCTGACAGCATCAGGTCTGCCCTCGGTGTGTCCACTGGCCAGCACATGCTCGACGTCGACGAGCCGGCCGCGGCCGAGAGGGTCAAGGCGCTGCCCTGGGTGGAAACAGCAACGGTCGAGCGCCGGTGGCCGGGCACGGTCCAGGTCGCTGTGACCGAGCGGACCATCAAGGCGGTGGTGCCCGATGGCGCTGGCGGATGGCTGCTCGTCGACGGGACTGGCCGTGTGCTGGGTCCGACCGAGCCCATCTCACATCAGTTCGTCCCACACATCTTGGGTCTTCCGCCAGCCGGCATCGGCAAGCAGATGAACCCCAACATAGCGGGTCCCCTGGCTGTGGCGTCGAAGCTGACGGTCTCGTTGGGGGGCAGGATCGCGAGCCTCTCAGTCTCGCCCGAGGGGACTGTCGACGCGAAGCTCCAGCCGAGAGGGACGGCGTGGTTGGGCCGTCCCGATGATCGTCTCGATGACAAGATGAGGGCGCTGCAGACCGTGCTCGCCCAGGTCGACCTCCATGACCTGTGCCGCTTGGACCTGCGGGTTCCCAGCAACCCGGTGTTGACCAGAGATCCGCAATGCGCCTAAGGTGTCGACCAGTAGAAGAGGTTGATGGCGACCTAAACCTCGACCTCAGATCTAGTCTCAACTTGACGGTTAGACCGGGCCGTTCCTGCGGCCCGGTGTTTCGCGTTGTTCCGGCGATATCCATCCCTATGCGTCTCCCAGCGTCGATCCCCACGCCACCTTCGCCAGCTGACCCGGCCAAACCGCCCCCGGTTGTGGCCACTCGGGCCGGACCGCTTCGCGCGCGTTTCGGGCACGCGCGTTTCGGGCACGCGGGCCATCGCGGCGGGTGTGCACCGTCGCCGGGCTCCATGTCCCGGTCAACGGCTGGGTCGATGAACGGGTCCACCGCCCGAGCACTGACCGGCGGTCCGGGGCGAGAGGCTCGATCCGGTGGGTGATCTCCGACTCTTTGACGACGCGGGTGACCCGGGCTTCGAACCTCAGGCCCCACCGCCGCCCCCACCGCCTGGTCCTCCCCGGTCAGGGTCCGGCACGGCAGCGACCGTGCCACCGACCGTGCCACCGACCGTGCCACCGACCGTGCCGGGGACAGTGCCCGACGCAGGCCGTGGATCAGATCGCCGGACGACGCGTGGCCCTTCAGGCCCAGGATCCACAACATCGACTGGCTCACGTGGTCGAATAGGGGACGACCGCGCTAGCAGACCGACGCGAACCACCCAGACAGCCCCCCAATCGGAGGTACGAAACGACATGGCCGGCAACCCGCAGAACTACCTGGCGGTCATCAAAGTCGTCGGTGTCGGCGGCGGTGGATGCAACGCTGTCAACCGGATGATCGACGCTGGCCTCAAGGGCGTCGAGTTCATCGCCGTGAACACCGACGCGCAGGCGCTGCTCATGAGTGACGCCGACGTCAAGCTCGACATAGGGCGCGAGCTCACCCGAGGACTGGGGGCTGGGTCTGACCCAGAGGTCGGACGGCAAGCAGCGGAGGCACACAACGAAGACCTGGAAGAGGTCCTCAAGGGTGCAGACATGGTCTTCATCACGGCCGGCAAGGGGGGCGGGACCGGGACCGGCGCAGCCCCCGTGATAGCAGAGGTCGCCAAGAGCCTCGGGGCGCTCACCATCGGTGTTGTGACGCGCCCGTTCGGGTTCGAGGGGCGCCGGCGCGCGGTGCAGGCCGAGCAAGGCATCCAGAAGCTGAAGGAGAAGGTCGACACCCTGATCGTCATCCCCAACGATCGCTTGCTGACGGTCTCCAACGACAAGACCTCGGTGCTCAACGCGTTCAAGATGGCCGACGAGGTCCTCTTGAAGGGTGTGCAGGGCATCACCGATCTCATAACGACGCCTGGGTTGATCAACACCGACTTCGCG
>JAHFUU010000577.1 GCA_023264915.1 Microthrixaceae bacterium
GGTGAGCAGATCCTCACCTGAGGATCCCGCGATCCGGGTGTGCTTCGCGAACAGCGCCTTCAGCGCTCTGACAGGGTTCGAGGCCGGCGAGGTGATCGGAGAGTCCCCGGGCATCCTGGTCGGTCCCGACACCGATCTGAACGACCTGCGGACGATCGAGACAGCGCTCCGGGAAGGCAACGCAGTCACGCGAGAGCTCGTCCTTCACCGCTGCGACCAGCAACCCTTCCTTGCCGAAGCCACCTACCTGCGCCACGAGGCGCCCGACGGTTGCAGCTGGTATGCGGCCACGTTCCGCGACCTCAGCGAGCGAGCCGACACCGCAACAAGGCTGTGGCGGAGCGAGGCCTGGGCCCGTGCAGTTGTCCGAGGCATCTCGCAGGTGCTTGCCATCGCGGATGTCAACGGGACCATGACCTGGGTGAGCCCTTCGGTGACGACACGCCTCGGGTACGAGCCCGACGAGATCATCGGGCACACGGTGTTCGAGTTCGTCGACCCCGAACATCACCAGATGGCGCTTGACGAATGGACCAAGGTTGCCCGGTCTGGACGCCAGAAGCGCCCGACCGACTACCGGATCCGCCACAAGGACGGGCATTGGGTCCTGATGAGCGTCAGTGCGAACCCTCAGTTCGAGCATCCCGCCGTTGGGGGAGCGCTCCTGACCCTCACCGACCTCAGCGAGCGAGCCGAGGCTGAAGACCGCCTGCGGAGAAGCGAGCAGTGGGCTCAGGCCCTTGTCCAGGGCGGCTCAGATCTGGTCATCGTCACATCGGCCGACGGCAGGGTGAAGTACGCAAGCCCCGCCGTGAAGCAGATCCTCGGCTACGAGCCCGAGGGCTTCGTCGGTATCGACCACCTAGACCTGCTCCACCCGGAGGACAGCGCCCTGATGCACAGGGTGATGCGTCCCAACGACGTCATGGAAGGCACCTACGAGATACGGGCTCAGCACCGCGACGGCTCGTGGCGGGTCCTCGAGGTCGCCGTCGCCGACCTCCTGAAGGATCCTGCCGTCGAGGGCATCGTCGTGAACGTTCGCGACGTGACCAAGCGCCACAAGGCCGAGCAACTCCTCGCCGAGCAAGCCGACCTCCTCGAAGCCATCGCCCGCGGGGCCCCGCTGGAGATCACGCTGCAAAAGATCACCCAGATGATCGAGCACACGATCGCCGGCACGTTCTGCGCCATCGGCATGCTCGACACCGACGGCGCCATCAGGGTGAGGGCAGCCCCTAGCCTCCCCCGCCAGGTCATCAACCTGCTCGATGATCTGAGCCCCAGGTCCGGTCCGGCCCAGCACCTTCGCGAGAACGCTACTGCCGAGACCTTCACGGTCTATGACCTCCGAGAGGATGCGCGTTTCCGTGACATCGAGGTGTTCGCAGAGCACGACCTGGCTGCCTGCCGGGTCGCCCCCCTTCTGGCACCGGGATCAGCAGAGCTCATCGGCGCTCTGACTGTCTTCGACGTGGACAGGGCACAACTCGACCAGATCGAGCTTCAGCTGATGAACCGTGCCACCAACCTCGCTGCGATCGCCATCGAGCGCCGCCGGTTCGAGTCAACCCTCGAGTACCAGGCGCTGTATGACAATCTCACGGGTCTGCCGAACCGGACGCTGCTCGTGAGCCGGATCGCCGACTCGCTCGACAGGACCGCCCGCCTCCACACCGGGGTGGCCGTGCTGTTCTTGGATCTCGACCGCTTCAAGGTGATCAACGACAGCCTCGGCCACGAGCGAGGTGACCAGCTCCTTCAGATGGTCGCCGAACGCCTGCGGCAACCGCTCAGGCCTGGTGACACGCTCGGCCGTTTCGGGGCCGACGAGTTCATGGTCGTCTGCAACCGCATCCCCAACGAGGGCGCGGGCGCTGCAGCAGCGGATCGCTTCGGTGCAGTGCTGAACGAGCCGTTCGAGCTCGACGGAGGCGACGTCTTCGTCACTGCGTCGATCGGCATCGCGTATGCCGAGGGCAAGGACGTCTCCCCAGAAAGCCTCATCCGCAAGGCCGATGTAGCGATGTACCGCGCCAAGGACCAGGGTCGCAACCAGCACGTCGTGTTCCAGGAGAAGCTGGACAACGTGAAGGTCGAGCAGCTCGCGCTCGAGCAGGCCCTGCGCACGGCAATCGAACGCTGCGAGTTCGAGCTGCACTTCCAGCCAGTAGTCGAGCTCTCGGACGGATCGATGACCCATGCCGAGGCGCTCGTGAGATGGCACCGCCCGGGTCACGGCATGGTCATGCCGGGTCTGTTCATCCCCCTGGCCGAGGAGACAGGCCTGATCGTGCCCCTCGGCTGGTGGGTGCTCGAGGAGGCCTGCCGGCGCCTCGCGGTCTGGCCCGAGGTCCCCGGCAAGGGCCACATCGAGATCGCGGTCAACCTCTCGGCGCGCCAGCTGGCCTCACCCGAGCTTCTCGAAGTGGTCGGCTCGGTGCTCCAGCGAACCGAGGTAGAACCCCACCGTCTTTGCTTCGAGATCACCGAGAGCGACCTC
>JAHFUU010000109.1 GCA_023264915.1 Microthrixaceae bacterium
GAGCCTGGCAGGCCGGAGACGGCGCGGAGGATCGAGCGCTCCGTCGCCAGAAGGGGCTCGGGAACCAGACGGGCTACCACGATCCCCAGCAGGAGCGTGCCGAGCGCTGCGACGAGCCCGACGAGGTCGGCCGGCGAGCGGATCACCGCGGGCGTCGGTGGCTCGATGATCGTGACGTCGGACGGGGTGGCCCTGGTCACCACTGCGATGCTGGCGCGGGCTTGGCGAACAGGAAGCCCTGGGCCCTCGTGCATCCGATCTGGGTGAGGCGGGCAGCTTGCTGGTGGGTCTCGACACCTTCGGCAACGACTTCGATGTCCAGGGTGGACGCGAGGCCGAGGATCATGGCCACGATCGCCTCGTCGATGTCGGTGCCGCCCGAGACGAAGCTGCGGTCGATCTTCAAGACGTCGATCGGGAGCTTGGAGAGGTAGGTGAGCGAGGAGAACCCCGTGCCGAAGTCGTCAAGGCACAGCCGCACCCCGAGCTCCTTCATCGACTCGAGGGTGGCGACGGCGGCCTGGACGTCATCGAGCAGGGCAGTCTCGGTGATCTCAAAGGCCAGGAGAGACGGGTCGGCACCGGCGTGAAGGATCGCCGAGGCGATGGCGTCCACAAGGTCGGGGTCGCTGAGCTGCCTGGCGGACAGGTTGACTGACACCGGTGGGCACCGTGTTCCGAGATCGCGCTGCCACGCCGCCACCTGATGGCATGCGCGATCGATCACCCACCGCCCAAGGCGAAGGATGAGGCCGCTGTCCTCGGCGATGGGGATGAACTCGCCGGGCAGGACCAGGCCCCGGCCCGGCCTGTTCCAGCGGATGAGTGCCTCGGCACCGGAACGCTCGCCGGTGGCCAGCTCGATGATCGGTTGGTAGAACAGCTCCAGCTCGTCGCGGTCGATTCCGTGGCGCAGGGCAACCTCTGATCGCCGGCGCTCGTCCACCTGCGCACGCATGTCCGGGTCGAATATCTCGAACCCGTTGATGCTCTGCTCTGCTGCGCGCCGCATCGCAACGACTGCATCTGCGATCAGCTTGCCGGGCTCGGCGTTGCCGTCGGTGCTCACGTTGATGCCGACGTAGGCACTGGCGAAGGCTTCGCCGGCATCGAGGATGAACGGGTGGTTGATGGCTTCGATGATCCGCTGGGCCACCTGGACAGCTTCATCGACGCAGCCGAGATCCTCGAGCATCACCGCGAACTGGTCGTGCGCGAGCCTTGCAGGGGGAGATGCCGGCTCGACAGCTCTGGTGATCCTGCTGGCGGTCTCGCACACCAACTCGTCGGTGGCACCATGGCCCAGTGAACCGGTGATGACCGAGAGGCGGTCGAGCAGCACGCTGAGCACCGCAACCGTGCCGCCCCGGTTGCGAGATCGCGCGAGAGCGACGTCGAGCTGGCCGTCAAGCAGCAGCCGGTTGGGCAGCCCGGTCAGCTCGTCATGGGTGGTGCGGTGCTCGATCTCGGCGGTCAGGGCCTTGTGTCGGGACAGATCTCGGATCACCGCCGTGAGGATGCGCCCGTCAGACGTGTCGACCTCGGTCATGACGACCTCGATCGGCACATCGCGGCCATCCGCGTGGTGCCCGACGAGCTCGCGGGGCTTCGCGCCAACCAGGGGGTCGGGCCCGCCGAGCACCTGCTCTACCCAGAAGGCCTCTGGCGAGCCGCCGGGGGGGACGATCAGCTCGGCCAGCCCAAGCCTGTCGACCACCTCTGAGGAGTCATATCCGAACATCGACTCGGCGGCGGCATTGAACTCGACGATCAGGCCGGACAGGTCGGTGCTGACTATCCCTTCGGCGGCCGACTCGAGGATTGCACGCGTTCGCTCCTCGCGCTCTGCAAGCCGGTCGACCGCGTCGTGGAGGTCGGTCACGTCGGCGATGGTGCCGATCAGGGCGATGCCCGCGCCGTCCTCGTCGCTGATCTGGCGGCCCCGGGACCGCACCCATCTCGTGGTGCCGTCCGGGCGGAGGATCCGATGCTCGGTGATCCAGGTCCCGCCGCGCTCCATCGCCGCGTGCATGTCGCCGGCCATCCGCTCGATGTCGTCAGGATGGACGTAGTCACGCCACGGGATGTCGCGGAGCTCGGCGAGGGGACGGCCCGTGTTGACCTCGGCCTGGCGGTTGACATAGAGCGACCTGCCTGCCGGGTCTGACACGAAGATCCCGACCGGGGCGGCGTCGGTGAGCACCTTGAAGGCGTTCTCGCTCTCCATCCACTGCTCAGAGCTGAGTGAGCGTCGGGTCAGCGGGGACAGGGTAGACACCGCGACTCGGCCGTGGCCGGCCAGCTCGATGGCAGAAGCTGTGATCTGGACGATGCGCTCCTGGCCGTCCTCGCGTCGAAGGCGCATGACGCGGGCGGGCTGCTGCTCACCGGTGACGAACGCGACCGAGCCTGGCAGCTCGCCGGGGTCCAGCGGCGCTCCGTCGTCGCCTGTGACCGAGGCCCAGAGATCGTGCACACGGCGGCCGACCACCTCGACCCCAGACCCGACAAGCTCCGCGAACGCAGCGTTGTGGCTGAGGACCCTCGCGTCAGCTGCCTCGACGAGCACACCGAAGGGTGCGGCGTCCACGGCCGCTCCAACGAGGCTGTGATCCTTGGGTGCACCCTGGACCCCTGTGTCACGCACGGGCCCTGACAGTAGTGGGTCCGACCTCAGCTCAAGTCCACATGCGCGACTGACCGGTGCCGTGAGCCCCGGTCGTGCCGTCCGCAGCGGATCGTGCCGCTGTGGCCGGTACTGTGCCGGTCCGTGGCCACGATCGGTCGGCACCATGCCCAGAGAGCTCGGATTGCGCGGCTGGTGTGTGCTCTGGTTGCCGTGATCCTCATCGCGAGCTCGTGCGGGGCCGCCGCTGAGCTCAACGGCAACCCGGGCGCGACTCGAGAGGAGATCGGCAACAAGGAGACGTCCGCGACTCGAACAGGCGTGGCCCCCACGACGGCCTGGCGCCCTACGACCACCACGACGACCCCAGGTCTGCGTTCCAGTGACCCCAACTGCCCGGGTGGTCTCGATTCGGGCAGCGCCAAGGGACCTGCCCTGGGTCGGTCACCCTCGACGACCACGCCCACCACGACGGTGCTCAGGTCCTCGACCACTGCCCCTCCTGTCAGACCGCCCAGCAGCGGGCGGCCGTCCGAGGGTGCCTCGACGGGGGCTGGATCCACAACCTCGACTGCGGTGAGCGATGCGCGTGGAGCTCTTGACAACTTCAAGGGCGACCCGCGCCTGGCCGGAACGAAGCTGTCTGTCTCGGTCTGGGTCGAAGGCGTCGGTGAAGCCGCGTCCGAGAGCCCGGACGCGTTGCTCGTCCCGGCTTCGAACCAGAAGCTGGTCACGGCCATGGGCGCGCTCGCCCTTCTCGACCCGGACGAGCACCTCGACACCTACCTGGTTGCCACCGGACCGATCGTCGACGGCATCCTGAGCGGTGACCTCATCCTGGTCGGAGGAGGTGACCCGACACTGCGCGCGAGCGCCGCGCCGAACTCCCTGGAGTCTCTGGCCCAGGCTGCTGCTGACCGTGGGCTGCGACAGGTGCAGGGCCGGCTCGTCGTCGACGAGAGCCGATATGACAGCGTGCGGGTCGGGCCGAGTTGGCCGGGGGACTGGCTGTGGTCGGTCGGCCCGCTGAGCGCTCTGGGTGTCGATCACAACATGCTGACCAAGGAAGCGAGCTTCGTGGACGATCCGGCGCGCGGCAACGGCGAGGCCATGCGTTTCGCTCTGGCGGCCAAGGGCGTCCAGGTCGACGGCGGCGTCGATGTTGGCCGCGCCGGGCCCGGTGTCGAGGTGGCCCGAGTGGAGTCGCCGCCGCTCAAGACCCTGGTTGCCACGATGCTGCAATACAGCGACAATTTCATCGCCGAGATGCTCCTCAAGGAGATCGCGTTCCGCCAGACCGGCCAACCCGGCTCGACCAAGACCGGTGCCGAAGCCGTCCACCGCCTGATCTCGACGCTGTGCGTCCCGGTGAGCTCTGTCGATGCTGACGGTTCGGGCCTAAGCCGCGACGATCGCCGCTCGGCACGCGAGTTCAGGAGGCTCCTACAGGCTGCCGAGCTTCAGCCCTGGGGCGAGCTGTTCGTGTCGGGCCTGTCGATCTCTGGTGAGGACGATGCCCTCGGGGGTCGCCTCACGGGTTCTGTCACGGCGGGTCGCGTCAGGGCCAAGGGCGGGTTCTTGTTCGTGTCGAGGTCGCTGTCTGGATACATGCGCACTGTCAGCGGGTCGCGGGTTGTGTTCTCGGTGCTCGTCAACGGGTCCTTGCAGCAGGCTGACCACAAGGTCGAAGACGCCATCGATGACCTCCTCACCTCGATCGCTTCTCTTCCGAGGTGACGGGATTGACGGCGGCCACGAGGTTGGCATCGCCGAGGCAAGGGTCGACTTGGTGGTTCCGGCCTGCACCAGAGCACAGACCCTGAACGCGCCTTCCCCGGTTGTGCCCTCCGCAACGTGACCCGGCTCCGCCTTGGAGCAGACCCCTCAGGCATGGGTCGGGTTGGTGGTCCGCGCGCGTGGCGTTCGAAGCCTACGATGACGACCCAGGGCGGAGCGTCCTCGTGATATGGAGCTCGGCCATGCCTCAGATCGTGCTGCCCCCAAGGTCCAGGCTTCAGGCCACCGTCTCGCGGGTGCGACAGGCGAGGATCGCTGTGCGCGTGTACCAGTTGACGCCCCCATCCCTGAGGCGACGCGAGCCCGTGATGCGAATCGGTGTGGGATTCGCGACGGTCTGGTTCAGTGCCATGTTCGCATCGCTGGCAGTCACGGCGTCGCGATCGTCATCTCCGCACCTGGCGGTGGTGGGCTACCTCGGGGCGACCCTTGCCGGGCCGGCAGGTCTTTGCCTGTTCCTGACCCGTCGATGCCGGGTCGGTGCCGCATTGATCGTTGCCATGCTTGTGGTGGGCCAGACCGTCGCCGTTGCCTCTGCGGTGGTGGCCTGACGCGTGCGACCTGAGCGGTAGGACCGGGGCTCCCACCGAACCCGGTGTGAGTGCCTGCCGTCGGACTGGCGAGGGGTCGACGATCCCATCGCGAGACACGACTGGCCGCCCCCGGGTGCGGCGCCCCGTTGGTGACCTCTGAGAGGGGGCGGGTCGCATCGCGGGGAACCAGCCGCAGGCAGCGTCGGTTGGTTCGCCGCGATGTCAGCCCGGCTCGTGTTGGTGGAGGGAGGGGTGCCGTCGCGCCAGCATCGGGACGAGCACTGATCGTGGTGTGAGGTATCCGCTCATCGCTGCCATCTTGTTGGCCGTGCCCGGGATGACCACAGCTCGATTGCTGGCCAGCCCGTCAATGGCTTGGCGGGCGACGTCGGCAGCCGGCACCCACATGAAGCCCGGCATCATCGCCTCGTCCGCTGCGGTGAATCCGGCCGTTGTCGCGAACTCGGTCTGGACCGGTCCCGGGCACAGGACCGTGGCGGCGACCTTGGTGCCGTGCAGCTCGCCGCGAAGTCCGTGCGTGTACGAGAGGACGAACGCCTTGCATGCCCCGTAGCCGGACTGCCCGGGAAGGGGCTGGAAAGCGGCCGTTGACGCAACGTTGAGGATGCCCCCGGCGTCGTGGCGGACCATCGCGGGCAGAAAGAGGCTGCAAAGGTGAGCGACAGCTTCGACGTCGGTCCGGATCATCGCGACTTCCTTTGCCGGATCGCTCTTCGCGACGGGGCCAGAGGTGCTGAATCCGGCGTTGTTGACCAAGACGGCGGCCTCGAGGCCCAAGCTCTCGAGACGGTCAGGCAGAGACGTGCGAGCATCGAGGTCAGTGAGGTCAACGGCCAGGACCTCGGCTCGGACGTTGTGGCGTGACGACAGGTCCTCGGCGAGGGATCGAAGACGGTCCTCCCGCCTTGCCACCAGGGTCACCCCGTGGCCGCGAGAGGCGAGCTGTCGTGCCAGCTCCGCGCCTATGCCCGAAGATGCGCCGGTGATCAGGGCTGTGCGGTCAGGAGCGGGAACGGGGAGAGCCATGACCAGAGCTTATGCGCCGAGCGGCGCGGCCAGCCGGGGCGCGCCCGCAACAGGACTGTGTCGGCCGCATCCTCGATCCTGTCCCGGAGAGCGTGGATCGTGGCCCGCACCTCCAACCACAGGCGACCGAGCGCGATGCTAGGTGCCCGCGCCGTGTCGGCCCTGCCCTGACGCGAACCGCGAAGCGCCCTCGACGGTCTCACCGGACTTGATCGCGTCGATGCCGTGCCGGATCTCGATGCCCAACGCGGCATCGAGAGGAGCTCCCCATTGCTCGTAGCTGGAGAGCCGGTCGCTCCGAAGGCAGTTCTGGGGCAGCTGCGCCAGCCGGGTCGCCAGGTCGAGCGCGGACTCGAGGGCGCGTCCCGGGTCGACCAGCCGGTTGACCAGTCCCATGGTCGAGGCTTCCTCACCACCCACACCCCGCCCCGTCAGGATCAGGTCAAGTGCATGGCTGTGCCCGATGAGTCGCGGGAGTCGGACCGTGCCGCCGTCGATGAGCGGGACGCCCCACCGACGGCAGTAGACGCCGAAGACGGCATCGCTGGCGGCAACCCTGAGGTCACACCACAGCGCGAGCTCGAGCCCTCCTGCAACGGCGTAGCCCTCGACTGCAGCGATGACCGGCTTTGACAGGAGCATCCGCGTCGGTCCCATCGGGCCATCCACTGACACGTCCTCGTCGACGCGGTTGCCTCGGCCCTGACTCACAGCCTTGAGGTCCGCACCCGCACAGAAGTGCCCCCCGGCCCCGGTGAGCACCGCGACCGACAACTCATCGTCGAGGTCGAAGGCCCTGAATGCTGCCGCCAGCGCGTCGGCAGTGGGACGGTCGACCGCGTTGCGAACCTCAGGGCGCGAGATGGTGACGACGACCACCGGACCGTGTCGCTCAGTCCTGACTGTCTCCATCTTGATCCCTCTCGTCGGATGCAGGCCCGAGATGGGCAGCGGCGTCCTGATGTGGCCCTGGCACGTCCGCTCGCGGCGAACGCCGGCGGCGGACCATGGCCACCAGCCCCATCCGTCTGCGTTGCCTCCCGTGCGCGGCGGCAGCCTCTTCGATCTGTTCCTCAGCTCGGATGTCGAGATAGACCGCCTTGATGGCACCGACCACCGGCATCGCGAACAGAGCGCCGATGATGCCGCCCACCGCGAAGCCACCGATCGCAGCAAGCATCGTCGTGGGTGGTGTCACGTTGATCGCTCGGCCGACGAGCACGGGGAGAAGCACGTTGTTGGAGAAGGTCATGTAGGCCACGAACAGCGCCGCCATGATGAGTGCCGTGACGACCCCGCCAGGAGCGGTGAGCGACACGGCGACCACGACGACCCCACCCAAAGCTCCTCCGATCTGGGGCAACAGCGCGGTGATGCCTGCCCATACGGCCAGCAGGGGTGTGAGGGGGACGTTGAGGATGAGCCCGGTGGTCAGGACCCACACGCCGAAGAGGACTCCCAGCAGGATCGACCCCGCGAAGTACCGGGCGATCACGTT
>JAHFUU010000110.1 GCA_023264915.1 Microthrixaceae bacterium
TGTTCAAGCGCGACAAGGACTACGTGGTCCAGCGGGGGGAGGTCAAGATCGTCGACGAGTTCACGGGCCGCATCCTCGAAGGCCGCCGCTGGTCCGAAGGCCTTCACCAGGCCGTCGAGGCAAAAGAAGGAGTTCGCATCAAAGAGGAGAACCAGACCCTCGCCACGATCACCCTCCAGAACTACTTCCGCATGTACGAGAAGCTCTCGGGCATGACCGGTACCGCCCAGACAGAGGCCAGCGAGCTGTACACGACCTATGACCTGCAAGTCGTGCCCATCCCGACCCACAAGCCGATGATCAGGGTCGACCATCCAGATGTCATCTACAAGACCGAAGAAGCCAAGTTCATGGCAGTCACCGAGGACATCGTCGACTGCTATGAGACGGGCCAGCCGGTGCTCGTGGGCACGATCTCGGTTGAGAAGTCCGAGAAGCTGTCCCGCATGCTCGAGAAGCGGGGCGTCCCCCATGAGGTCCTGAACGCCAAGCAGCACTTCCGCGAAGCCGACATCGTCGCGCAGGCTGGCCGGCTCCACGGCGTGACGGTCGCGACGAACATGGCCGGGCGAGGCGTCGACATCCTCCTCGGCGGCAACCCCGAGGGCCTGTCAAAGCGAGACTGCCTTGCCGAGGGCATCGAGGAGGGAACCGAGGAGTTCGCCAGGCGCTACGACGAGCTCCTGGCCAAGTACGAGGCCGAGACACGATCCGAGGGCGAGAAGGTTCGTGAGGTGGGCGGGCTGTACGTGCTGGGAACCGAGCGCCACGAGTCCCGCCGGATCGACAACCAGCTTCGAGGCCGTTCGGGACGCCAGGGAGACGCGGGTGAGAGCCGCTTCTACCTCTCCCTGGAGGACGAGCTGATGCGTCTGTTCGCCACGGGCGCCATGAACTGGGTGATGAGCCGCGCGCTGCCCGAGGATGAAGCCATCGAAGCCAAGATGGTGTCCAAGGCCATAGAGCGTGCCCAGAACACCGTCGAGCAGAAGAACGCCGAGATCCGCAAGAACGTCCTCAAGTACGACGAGGTCATGAACGAGCAGCGCAAGGTGATCTACGCTCGCCGGACCCAGATCCTCGATGACGCCGACCTGCGTGAAGAGGTGATCGGCGAGTCCGGCTACCTGCCAACGGCGGTCGACTCGGTCATCGGCGAGTTCTGCCCGTCTGACTACTCCGAGGAGTGGGACCTCGACGGGCTCATGGCAGAGGTGGCCACGTACTGGCCTCTCGACGACGAGCATCAGGCCAAGCTCGAGAAGTGTGTCTCCACCGATGAGCTGTACGAGAGCCTGATGACCGAAGCGCAGAAGTTCTATGAGCGCCGCGAAGAGGAGCTGGGGCCCGAGACGATGCGCGAGCTCGAGCGGCAGGTGATGTTGCAGATCATCGATCAGCAGTGGCGCGAGCACCTCTATGAGATGGACTACCTGCAAGAAGGGATCCACCTCCGGGCGTATGGCCAGAAGGATCCGCTCGTCGAGTGGCAGCGAGAGGGATTCGAGATGTTCGGTGCGATGATGACCAACGTCGCCCAGGACTTCGTCAAGTACCTGATGCACGCCCAGGTGACGGTTACCGAGCAGCCCGCGGAGGAGGTCGAGGTCCGCAACGTCCAGTACACGGCGCCCGTCGATCCTTCCGAAGCAGGCTCCGGCGTTGCCGCGGCCGCGGCGGCAGTTGCCGCCGAACAGGGTGTCGATGCTCCAGCACAGCCTCCCCTGGAAGAAGACGAGAACAAGCCCCTGGTCAAAACCGAATGGGACAAGACCCCCCGCAACGCGCTGTGCCCATGCGGCAGTGGCAAGAAGTTCAAGTTCTGCCACGGCGCGAAGTGAGACCAGCCGAGCCCTACGATTCCCTCCCCCCAGAAGGCTTCTGAGGTCGAACCATGTGCCTCGGCTCAGGTCCCCGCGCTGGGATCGATCCGCTGGAACGAGATCGCCGTGGTCTGCGCGTAGCCCGAGAAGAGCACGAGGAAGTTCACCAGGGCCAAGCCTGAGCCGAACCCGCTGGCTGCGAGCAACCAGCCGGCCCAGGCGGGCATGTCGAACCAGCCGAGCACGCCGGAGACCGCCATCATGGCCAGGATCGCGACCACGAGCGCGGCGGTGAGCGAGAAGAACGCGAGGGATCGGATGGCTATCCGATCGGCGAACGGCATGAGCATGTGCACGCCATGCGAGAGGAGCTTCTGCGTGCCCATCCGCGATTCGCCGGCGTAGCGATCTCCGCGAGGGCAAGGGACCTTGACGACATCTGGGTTGAGGGCGACCAGCGACGACGAGTAGCACAGGTCAAAGGAAGGATGAGGCAGCACCTGCCGGGCGTAGAGGCCTCGGTAGGCGGCGAAGTTGCCCGAGCGGATCTCGAGCCCGGTCAACATCCGGAAGATGAGACGGAAGCCGAGATAGAGGGCCTTGAACGAGAGGCGCTCGCGGCGGCGGGTTCGCTGGGCGACGCACACCCGCCAGAGGTCATGGGGTTGTTGCAGCAGTGCGGTCACCATGGCCGGGAGATCCTCGGGCCGGTCCTCGCCGTCGGCATCCATGGTCACGATCACGTCATCGGGGTTCATGGTGGACTTGAGCGATCGCAGGCCGTACACGATCGCTCGCTGGTGGCCGAGGTTGAACGGTGGCCGGATGACGGTCACGTCCGCCAGCGGGTCCAAGGACTCGACGCTCGGGTCACGGCCTGCGGAGTCATCGACGAGGAAGAACTCGATCGAACCGATCGGGAACCGATCGGCACTGGCACCCTGTCCGGCACTGGCATCCCGGTTGGTGTCGACGAAGCCGTCGAGGGAGACATGGATCGCATCGTGGAGCTTGCAGAAGCTCTCGACGTCGAAGTACATCGGGCAGACGATCTTCAGCCGAGGCGGGGTGGCCGTTCGTCGGCTGTGGTGGTCTGTCTGTGCTGGCATCGGGTGACCCTCATGCGCGAGTGCTCGGTTGCACTATTGCAGATCGGCCCGCTGGCAGGCGCTCTCGGGCAGCCAGCTCGGCCAGGTCGTTCCGGCGGACGGCCGGGCCCCCGAGCCGGTTCGGCACGGGTCACCCACGGACCCAGACCTCATAGCCTCGCCTCTCACCGAGCAGGCGCCAGCCCGGCTGCTTCACGTAGTTCTCGAGGAGCTTCGGCGTGTCCACGGGTGACAGCTCGTTGGTCTCGACGTCGATCACGAGCCGGGCAGTGGACGGGAAGGGCCCCGGATGGGTGAGAGCGCAGACCGGGCCCTCAGAGGCATCGAGCTTGTCGATGATCGCCTGCTGCTCGGGTCCCTTGAGCATCATCGGGCCTGGCGCGTTGTAACCAGTGGGCGGCTCGATGCGGGCCAGCATGTAGAAGCTCTCGATCCCGGGCACCGTCACCAGCTCAGCGCAGTTGTCATGCAGCGTGCTCGCGATCCATCTCAGGTCTGTCACCTCGGTGGGGTCGAGGCGGACGCGGTCAGCACCGTTGAGCGACACGTCCTCTCCAGCCTGGTACCGGGTGATCCAGGTGTACGTGAGGCGCCCGGCGGGCACAGCGACCAGCGCGCACAACAGGACCGCTAGAGCGAGCGTCGCCGCTGCGATCGGCCTACCGATGCTCTGCTCGCGGGCGCTCAGCCATTCGGCCATGCCCTGGTCGACTGCGACGAGCGCGCACAACAGGGCCCCGACCAGGCCTGGAGCGACCTGCGCCCCGGCTACCGGGAAGACCTGCAGAGTGCTCAGAACCGCGACCGCGACCAGAAGTCGGTGAGCGAACAGGTCCCCGGAGGCCCGGTTCGTGATCTCGTTCGAGCTTCCTTTGGGTGGGGGCATGAGTGCGAGCACGGACAGGGGGAGGAAGGCGATGCCGTGTGCGGGCAGGGACCCCGTGGCACCCGCCAGGAGGATCAGGCCACCGAGGATGCGGAAGGCCGCAACCTTTCGGCGGAACCGGGCGCCGCCCTTGGTGCTGGCGAGCCGCTCGAGCCCCTTGCGTGTTGCGGGGATCGCCAGGAGCCAGAACACCCAGATCGTCGAGATGTCCACGGGCACGTTGGCATACCGGCCGTGCGCGGTGGGACGCAGCAGGATCCCGTCGATCAACCCGCCCGGCGAAGAGCCCGTCGCGAGCGCAACCATGAGCACGAGAGCGCCAGCTGCGGCGGCTCCGGTCGCCATGGCCACAGGGCTGGCCACAGGGCTGGCCACAGGGCTGGCGCCTCCTGTCCGGCCACCCTTGCCGGAGTCGTTTCGGTCCCAGGCCCGGCTCGTGTAGATCAGGGCGACTGCGGCGGTCACGTAGACGCAGGCGAAGGTTGCCTTCCACGGCGCATACCCATAGGAGAGGATGAGGGCTGGCCCCAACGCCACAAGTGCGACGTCGAGGATCAGCCGAAGCTTCCGTTGGACAGGTCCTCGGGTCCATGAGGACGCGATGGTTGCGAAGGCGACGGCAACCGCCATGAAGATGCCGATGTTGATCTTGGTCAGCGCGAGCGCGGCGACGATGATGCCGATCGCCGCTCCAGCGGTGCGGGGTCTCCGCCGCATCGCCACGCCGCACGCGACCAGGCCCAGGATCAACAGGGTGCTGGGGGTTCCGGGGTGCATCGGCTCCCAAGTGAGTGGCTCGAGCAGGAAGAAGACAGCCGCCTCGCCGAGGAGCACCACGAGGAACCGCCGGCACAGCATCATGAGGATGAGGCCTGCCAGCGCAGTGCATGCGATCCACAAGGCGAGGGCGGTGAACCGAGCTGAAGTCCACGTCCAGTCGAACCCGAAGAGCCGGGCTGGCAGGCCGAAGCTCAGCATGTAGAAGGGTCCGTACTGGCTGAACACCCTGTCATAGAGCCCGCCCCTGGCAGCGAGCTCCCTGAACATGTAGATGCAATAGCCCTCGTCGTCATAGTCGCTGTAGAGCGAGAACATCGCGAAGTAGCCGGCGATGCCCAATGCGACCGCAGTACCGGTGATGGCGGCGAGGCGTCCCGCTGTCGCAGGCCTGGCTCTGAGGGCTGGGCTCGTTCGGGTTGTCGCGTCTGCCAAGGTCGGTGAGAGCCCTCTGCGATTGCCAGCCACTCCAATGGGCCATGGCGATACTACCCTTGGACAGGCCCTGGCCGGCGGCCTCCCCGAGCGGACGCAAGGTCCCCGGGTCGTGCTCGTGGCACACAGCTTCGGGTCGCCTGGTTCAACCTTCATCTTGTTCCGCTGTGCCTACGCTGACGACGCCGACGAACGGACCGACAAACCGATGAGAGACTTCTCAGACGAGCTCGCCGGGTTGCGCAAGCGCTTGAACGAGGCTCATGACTACCTGAACCTGGACAAGCTCCGCGCGTCGCGACCCCAGCTCGAGACCGAAGCCTCGCGGCCTGACCTGTGGGATGACCCCGCTCGTGCCCGCAAGGTGACCGGCGAGCTCGCGGCGCTGAATGACGACGTGGATACCTTCGACGGGCTGGCCGAGCGAATCGAAGAGGCCGAGACCCTCTTCGAGCTGGGCCGCGAGGAGGGCGACGACTCGGTTGTCGCCGAGCTCGCCGAGCTTCTCGCAGGCGTCGAGCGCGACTTCGACCGCCTCGAGATCGCAAGCCTGTTCACGGGTGAGTACGACGACCATTCCGCGGTCTGTGAGATCCATTCCGGCGCGGGCGGCGCGGATGCCGCTGATTGGGCCGAGATGCTGCTTCGCATGTTCATCCGGTGGGCCGAGCGCAAGGGCTTCTACGTCGAGCTCGACTCCGTCACCCCTGGCACCGAGGCCGGCATCTCCTCTGCGACCTTCATCGTGAAAGGCCAGAACGCCTACGGGTTGTTGAGGGGCGAGCAGGGCACCCACCGCCTGGTGCGGATCTCGCCCTTCAATGCCCAAGGCAAGCGTCAGACAGCGTTCGCTGGATTCAGCGCCGTGCCCCTGATCGAGGACTCCGACAACGTCAACATCGAGATCGACGAGAAGAGGGACCTGCGCATCGACAGGTACCGGTCATCGGGAGCCGGAGGCCAGCACGTGAACGTCACCGATTCGGCCATCCGGATCACCCATCTCCCGACCGGGACGGTCGTGTCGTGCCAGAACGAGCGGAGCCAGCACCAGAACAAGGACCGCGCGATGCAGATCCTCAAGGCGAAGCTGGTCGATCTCGAGCGGCGCCAGCGCTCTGAAGAGCTGGCCAAGGTGACAGGCGAGAAGACGATGGCAGACTTCGGCACCCAGATCCGCTCCTATGTCCTCCACCCCTACCAGATGGTCAAGGATCTGCGTTCTGAGCACGAGACGGGAAACGTGGACGGGGTGCTGGACGGCGACCTTGACCCTTTCATCGAGGCATACCTCCGCTTCGAGCGCGGCTCGAGCTCGAACTGACCTCTGGCTCGTCTCGGCATCGGCACTGCCCACACGTGGCGCGCAGACATCGAGGCCGCGCCCATGCACCACCTGGCCCGGCAGGCCGTCTACGGTTGCACGCGCGCTGAGGGCGGAGCAGGCCAAGTCGCAACGAGACTGCAAAGTTCTGGTCTTGCGCGAGGTTTGCAAGACCCGTCCTCGCAACCCGTAGCCAGAAGACGAACCTCAACCAGACAGCGGCTGAACAGCCTCTTGATCAGCCGCTGACCAGCCTGACCTTTGGCCCAGAGCCTGATCATCCACCAGATCTTCCGCCAGGACCACAGGTCAGGATCACGTGTCACCCGCCCTGGTCCCCAACCCCCCAAGCCGAGCAGTAACCTATTCGTAACATGATCAAGCTGGAAACTGTCACCAAGGTCTACAAGGGCGACGTGGTCGCTCTTCGCAACGCGTCAGTCGAGATCGCAAAGAGCGAGTTCGTCTTCCTCGTCGGGCCGTCCGGCTCGGGCAAGTCGACCTTCATCCGGTTGCTCAACAAGGACCAGACCCCGAGCTCGGGGCGGATCTACGTCGCTGGCAAGGACATAGGCGAGCTGTCCTCGTGGAAGGTCCCTTACCTGAGACGCAACATCGGGACCGTCTACCAGGACTTCAAGCTCCTCGCGAACAAAACGGTCGGCGAGAACGTGGCGTTCGCCCTCGAGGTAATCGGTCGGCCCCGCCACGTCATCCAGACCCAGGTCCCGGCCATCTTGGATCTGGTCGGGCTCGGCACGAAGTCGGGCAACTTCCCTCATGAGCTGTCCGGCGGCGAGCAGCAACGGGTCTCGATCGCGCGCGCATTCGTCAACCGGCCCCTGATCCTGCTTGCTGACGAGCCGACCGGGAACCTCGATCCGGCCACCTCGGTGGGGATCATGCAGCTGCTCGACAAGATCAACAAGACCGGTACGACTGTCGTCATGGCCACCCATGATCGCGGCATCGTCGATCGAATGCGCCGCCGTGTCATAGAGCTGGAGCGCGGCGAGATCGTCCGCGACCAGGCACGCGGCGTCTACGAGTAGACACCGAGAGGTTCACCCTGATGGCAATCAAAGTCGACTACGTCGTTCGTGAGACCGGCTCAAACCTTTTCCGCA
>JAHFUU010000111.1 GCA_023264915.1 Microthrixaceae bacterium
TCCTCCAACGCGCTCAAACCCCGCTCAACCAGATAGCCCGGAAACTCCCGCTAGGCTGCGAGCCCACCAGGGTCCACTGTCGGATCCGGCATGCCGCCAGTGAGTTGGCGGCCCGGTGCGCTGGTGCCAGCGCAGCCTTCCCCCTTCACCAACGCCGCGTAGTCAACCGCCGCTGACCGCGGCGCCGCGCGCCGCAACGCAAGGAGAGGGTCATGCTCATCGCATGCTGGTCCGCCAAGGGGGGCGTCGGCACGACCGTCGTCACCGCAGGGCTCGCGCTCATACTGTCAAACCCACGACCCGACGGCTCAGCGGCCAATCAGTCGCGTGCACGTCGTGAGGCCGACCCGGTTCAGACCGTCGCCGGCGGCAAGAGTCTCGATCCGGGCGAGGTTCTCATCGTCGATCTCGCCGGCGACATCCCAGCGGTGTTGGGGATGCCCGAACCAACGGGGCCCGGGGTGGCGGACTGGCTGGCGGCCGGGCCCGACGTCCCACCCGAGGGTCTGGCCCGCATCGAGGTGCGAGTGACCGAAGGTCTGGCCGTCATTCCTCTTGGCAGTCAACCGCTCGGCCACGTTGCACGTGCAGAGGTGCTCGCTGGGATCCTCGGGTCCGAGGGGCGCCATGTGATCATCGACTGTGGCCGGCTCGATCCCATGGCGGAGCCATCTCCGAGCAGCAACACGGTGGACGAGAAGGCAGAGGTGGTCAGGGTCATGGTCTCCTCGGCGACCCAGTCGCTTCTCGTGACCCGCGCATGCTATTTGGCGCTCCGCCGCTACCTCCGAATGCCGGTCCGTCCTTCGGGTGTCGTGTTGTTGAGCGAGCCGGGACGATCGCTGTCCTCCCTTGACGTCGAGGCTGTGTGTGATGTGCCGGTTGTCGCCGAGGTTGCTATCGAGCCCGCGGTTGCCAGAGCGGTCGACTCGGGTCTTCTGGCCCAGCGGGTGCCCCGGGGGCTCGCTCGCGCCTTGCTTCGGGCAGCCTGAGATGGTCGATGCGTGCGCTTGGGCTCATCAAGACCACCCAGAGACTGGGACTGACCGGGAGTTGCCCACGAAACAGACCCGGGCAGCAGATGGCGGCAATCAACGACATCATGAGGTGCAGCCGTCAACACAAGCCCTGGCGACCCTAGAAACGGCTCCACTTGAGCTGGTCACGCACGAGGCTTCCGTTGGTGCAGCGCCACATGGCCGGTCGACATGCCTCACCAACGGGTGCACCGAAGCAGCGTGCGCAGGCGTGGGCTCGGCCGCTGACCTTGATCGGATCGAAGGGGCTCTGCACAGGGCTGTCGTCGCACGAGAGCTGGACCTCGGAAGTCGCGACGACGCCACTCGCACCTTGGCGGCGATGGCTCGAGAGCACGAGCCTCTCCTGGCAGAGGACCAGATCGAGACTCTTGCAGAACGTGTCCTGGCACGCGTCCTGGGACTGGGGCCGCTGCAGCCTCTACTTGCCGACGACGAGATCTGTGATGTGCTCGTCAACAGCGACGGCACCGTGTGGGTCGAGCGCAGTGGCGCTGTCATCCAGACGGAGACTCGTCTGGATGAGCCGGCGATCTTGCACCTCATAGAGCGGATCGTCGGCCCGTTGGGCCTCAGAGCCGATCGGGCCAGCCCGCTAGTGGATGCTCGCCTTCCGGACGGGTCTCGCGTGAACGCGGTGGTGAGGCCTCTTGCGGTGGATGGCCCGTGCTTCACGATCCGCCGGTTCTCGGTGAGACCACACCCACTGTCGGCGTTCTGCTCCGATGGCGTCGCGCAGCTGCTCCGTTGGGCCGTCACAACCCGCCGAAACCTGCTTGTGAGCGGAGGCACCGGCTCGGGCAAGACCACCTTGCTCAACGCGCTCGCGTCCAGCATCCCTCCAGGCGAGCGCATCATCACCATCGAAGATGCCGCTGAGTTGAGGCTCCCGGGTGAGCACGTCGTGAGGCTCGAGGCGCGCAGCGCCAACAGCGAGGGCGTGGGTGCAGTATCGATGCGCGAGCTGTTGCGGAACGCGCTTCGTATGCGTCCAGACCGGATCCTCATCGGAGAGGTTCGTTCTGGCGAGGCGCTTGACCTCTTGCAGGCCATGAACACCGGGCATGAAGGCTCCCTGTCCACCTGTCACGCCAACGGCACGTCGGACGCTTTGCGGCGTCTGGAGACGATGGTGCTGATGAGCGATGTCGATCTGCCACTTGCAGCAGTTCGCGACCAGATCGTGTCTTCGTTGGATCTGGTCATCCAGGTCGCCAGGTATCCCGGTGGCGCTAGGCGTGTGGTTGCAGTCGGTGAGGTCGGAGAGGCGACCGATGACAACGGCCGCATCACGGTCCGCCCGCTCGTAGCCCATGGCGAGCTGGTAGAGCTTCCCCTTCGTGGTTGCAGAGGCGGGCAATCTGGTGACCCAGACCAGCTCTGGATGTCGATGTGAGCTCGACCTGGGTTGCCGCCGCAATCACATCGGCGATGGTCGTCTCCATCGGCTCGTGCCTGGGACGAGTCTCCCTCAGAAGGGCGGCCAGGGGCGTGCTTGGACGTCTGCCCCAACAGCGTCGCGGGTTGTTGGAGGGTTCAGCAACCGGTGACATGTGGTGGGACCGCGCTCCCGAGCAATTCGAACGATTGGCAGTCGCAGCTGATCTCGGGGTATCTCCCGTGAGGATGTGGCGGCGGTGGCTGGTTGGCACCGCCCTGGCCGGCGGTCTGTTCCTTGCTGCTTTCGGGCCCGGGGCCGCTGCTTGCGCGGTGGCGGCTTCCGCAGCTGCCCCCGCCGTGCTGGGCCGTCTCGCGGGGGCGCGACAAGACCGTCGCGCTCAGGCACAGATGCCGGCCTTTCTCGACTCAGTGAGCTCATTGGTTCGGGCTGGGTGCTCGCTTCACGCTGCTGTACTCGACTCGATCGACGCCGCCCGGAATCCGCTTGCCGCTTCGCTCGGTGTGGTGGCCAACGGAGTGCGAGCGGGCTCATCACTGGCTGTCGAGCTTGACCGGTGGTCACAGTCGGCGTCACCACCTATCGCCGGCATGGTCACGGCCGCACTGACCCTTGGCTTGCGTGACGGAGGGCCTCAGGTCGAGACGATCGAGGGTGTTGCAGCGACGATTCGTGACCGCCTCGATGTATCAAACGAGATCAGGGCTCTCTCGTCTCAGGCCCGGGCGTCTGCCTGTGTGATCATCGCAGCGCCGGCCGTGTTTGCGGTGCTTTCGTCGTTGGTTGACCCATCGGTCCTGCGATTCCTGGTTGGAACACCGTTCGGGCTCGGGTGCGCGGCCTTGGGGCTTGCCCTGGAAGCGGCCGGGGCAGCGTGGATGGCCCGGATCGCTCGGAGCGCAAGATGAGCGGCGCGTCGATGTCACCAGCTGGATATCTGCCTCTCGTGGTCGGCGGCCTCTGGCTAGTCCTCATGTTGGTGGCCGTGCTGAAGCACCGTGCACCGCCTCGCCGTCTTCGCGAGCTCACTCGGGCAAGGGCACTTGACCGGCAGGACCGGCTGCGTATGGCCGGGCGAGAGACGCTCGCTTCGGCGGCGCGAGTCGCGGATTCAGCAGCTGTCGTGCCGGGTCGTGTGATCCGGTGGGCCGTGGGGCTGGCTGGCGATCCCCAAGCTGATCGACAGCTCGGATTCGCAGTGATGGTGGCGTTGGCGGTGGCCGCTTGCTCGTCGATGGTGCTGGCGGTTCCGGCTGGCGCCGCAGTCTGGTTGGTGCCGCGGCTCGCGCGGACAGCAGTCGAGCGTCGGCGTCGCGAATCGGTGCTAGCCGAGCTTCCCGAGTTCGTCGACCTGCTGAGGCTGGCTCTTGGGTCGGGTCGGTCGCTGAGGTTGGCCCTATTGCGTGTGGCCCCGCTTTGCGGGCCAGCGATCGGGTCATATGTTCGCCGCATCGAGGGTCAACTCGACCGGGGCCTCCCATTGGTCGAGGCGCTTGACTCGCTGGTTCCTCTGGGTGAGCCGTTCCAACCGCTTCTCGATGCCCTGCGGTTGTCAGAGCTGCGCGGGGCTCCGATTGCCAACCTCCTCGATCGGATAGCCGCCGATTCCCGAACCGCCCGACGGCGTCGTGCCGAAGAGCTGGCGCGGCGGATCCCAGTCAAGCTGCTGTTCCCCCTCGTGTTCTGCACGCTCCCTGCTTTCGGACTGCTCACTGTGGTCCCGCTCGTGGCCAGCACCGTTGGCCGGATGTCCCTGTGACGCCCGCGTCCCCGCGGCCCAGATCGCGGTGCCGAGCTCTCGGTTGCCGCCGCACTGTCCACACCCAAAGGAGTCCCTCATGCTCATCACCTTCGTGTTCCTTCACTCTCTGCTCGCGAATATCGCCACGCGTTCCCGGCGCAGGTTGCGCGAAGACGGTGGCCAGACAACAGCCGAGTACGCGCTGGTGCTGGTCGGTGTCGCGGCGATCGCCTTGCTCGTGCTGGCATGGGCAACCAAGACCGGTGCGGTTGGCAAGCTGTTCGATTTCGTTCTGAGCCACATAACCAACCAGGTGAAGTGAGAGAGCACGCGCTGCTGCCTCGCGGGTCGGCGAGGTCCCGGAATGGTTTGCCAACGGGTGTCTCGCCGGCGCCGCGTCATGGACGTTTAGATCAGGGTCAGTCAAGCGTCGAGCTGGCGCTGACGATCCCGTTCATTCTCATGTTGCTGATGATCTTGGTCCAAGCCAGCCTGTTCGTCGTGGACCATGTCATGGTCGTCCACGCGGCCCGCGAGGCTGCGCGTACAGCGGCCGTGACTGCCGACATGGCTCAGATCGAGGCGGCTGCCCGCCGGGGGGGAGGCCTCGAGCCGAGCCGACTGCGGGTCACCCAGCGCGGGCGTGCAGGTGCTGGATCGTCGGTGACGGTCCGGATCGACTATGACTCGCCGGTCCGTGTTCCTGGGATCGTCATCGCCTGGCACAGTGCTCATCTCTCTGCGGAAGCCACAATGCGAGTCGAGCAGTGACTCGATTCGAACAGTCAGCGTCAGTTGTCTGACCCGCCGGTCTGGCCTCCCGCCGAGCGGGCACGACGCCGAGATGCTCGGGCCCGCCTTGTTCGTTCGTCTGGGTGAGCCGTGCCATGCTGCTGTTCGACGGGCGCTGGCGTGCGCGGGTGTGCGCGCCCTTCAGAAGCTCCCACGTCCGAGCCAACGTGACCTGTCAGACTCAGGTCACCGCCGGTTGTTCGCTCTGTCCCGGGCCATGATCTGGGAGCGGTTGGGTTCAAGGATCAGATGCCACTAGCTTGAGGCCAGGACTCGGGTGTCGAGCGCGTCGGTTGTCGACAACGGGTGAGCACACCTTCGACGGTGGTGAGAATGCTCAGATGAGCGGCATCCGCCTCACACATGTTCCAGGACTTGATGGGCTGCGAGGCGTCGCTGTGGTGGCGGTCCTGCTGTTCCACGGGGGGATGCTCAGGGGTGGCTTCTTGGGCGTCGACCTGTTCTTCGTGCTGTCGGGCTTCCTGATCACCTCGTTGCTCATGGCGGAATGGAACAAGACCGGGAGGATCGACCTGCTCGCATTCTGGCGCAGACGCGCGCGGAGGCTCCTGCCTGCCCTGTTCGCCTTGATCGCCGCTATCGCCTTGATGGCCGTGGTCCTCGCGCGTCCTGACGAGCTGGGAAGCTGGCGCTGGGATTCCCTTGCCACGATCCTTTACTCGGCCAACTGGCGCCAGGCGTTGGCCAACCAGGATTACTGGGCGCAGTTTGCGACCCCGTCGCCGCTGCGCCACACCTGGAGCCTGGCGATCGAGGAGCAGTTCTACCTGTTCTGGCCGATTGTGGTCCTCGGAGTTCTCTCGGTCAGGGCCGGATCCAAGCGTTCTCTGCTGGTTGTCGCGTTGGGCGGTGCATTGGCGTCGGCAACGGCCATGTGGGTGATGTGGAACCCAGACGATCCCAACCGGGTGTATCTGGGGACCGACACACGAGCAGCAGGGATGCTGCTCGGAGCAGCCACAGCCGTGTGGTTTCGCCGGAGGGGCCCTGCTTCGAGCGATGGCGAGCGACGTGCGATCGAGGTCATCGCGGTGGCCGCCGCAGTGATGCTCGGAGTTTCTTGGACCCTGCTCGAAGGAACCTCGCCGTTCCTTTACAGGTACGGGTTCTTCGCGCTCGAGCTGTGTGCGGTGGCAGTCATCGTCTCGGTGATCCAGCCAGTACGGGGCCCGGTCGCAGCGGTGCTGTCCGCAGCGCCGCTGCGGTGGCTCGGGCTCATCTCCTACGGCCTCTACCTGTGGCACTGGCCGGTCTTCCTCGTACTGGACGCCAACCAGCAACGCCTCGGCCTCGGCGGTTCGAGTCTCCTTGGAGCCAAGCTGGCGACGAGCGTGCTCATCGCGACGTTCTCGTTCTACGCGCTGGAACGGCCGGTGAGGTTGAAGGGGTTGGGGGCGTTCGGGCGACCAGCAATCCTGCCCGCCGCTGCATGCCTGATCATCCTCGGCCTTCTGTGGGCGACCCTGGGTGCGGTTGACACCCAGCCGGTTTCAGCAGGAGAGACCGCATCGGTCGGAACTCCCTCTGGAGCCGAAGGGCGCGGTGCCTTGCCAGAGCTGACCGGCGCGGAGAAGGCGGCACCCCCACCGGTGATCCCGCCGATCGCCGCAGGGGCAGTGCCGCGCCCGGCCGGTCGCAATGCCCGGGTCCTGGTGGTCGGGGACTCTGTAGCCGGTGTCCTTGGTGCCACGATGGAGCGTCAGCTCGCCAACGAGCTCAAGGTCACCGTCGCACCCCGTGCCATGCCAGCCTGCCCGTTGGACGATGGGGCTGGCCGCATTCGCGACACCGGTGGTGTCAACCAGGTCCGAGCTGATTGCATGAGATGGCCCAAGTTCTGGAGCGAGGACGTGCGTGCATTCAGGCCAGACGTCGTACTGATGGCTTTCCACGGGCCCGTGCCTGAAGCGAGCGACGTCGGAGGGCAGTGGCGCTCGCCTTGCAGCCCCGAGTTCCATGACCATTACCTCGCCCTCGTGAAGCAAGCAGTAGACATCCTGTCGTCGGCCGGGGCCGTGGTCTTCGTGGCCCCCTCTGCATACGCTCGCTTTCCGTTCCTGGATCTCCAGGATCAGGATGGGCGGGTCGACTGCATGACCGGCGTCTACGAGGAGGCCATCGCGGCCAAGCCAGCTGCACGACGGCTCATGCTGGATCGGTATGTCTGCCCTGATCACCAGTGCAGGGACACCATCGACGGCGTGACGATCCGTCCCGACGGGATCCACTACGACAGAGGTGGCGCACCTCTCATCGCCAGGTGGATCCTCACCCAGATGCTGCAGCCAACCCAATAGCAAGTCAGCGGCGTCTCAGTGGCTGGCCGGCGGTTCAGTCCAGCTGTGAGGCGTGGTCCGGCCCATAGTCGATCAGCACCTCATCGCCGTCTGCTATGGGGCGGATTGCCACCACGCTGAGCTCCAGCCCGTCGAGATCACAGTGCAGCTCGGCGTTCGGCTCGTGCGAGTGGTTGAGGAACGAGGTC
>JAHFUU010000112.1 GCA_023264915.1 Microthrixaceae bacterium
ACGCGCTCGACTACCCTGACCCCAGTCATTCGAGCGCGAGTGGCGGAATTGGCAGACGCGCAGGCTTCAGGTGCCTGTGTCCGCAAGGACGTGGGGGTTCAAGTCCCCCCTCGCGCACTTCGACTTCTTCGGGTTGGTTACGGGCATATTCAGGTCCACGGGACTGTGTCCACCGCGAGAGCGCCGCATTCCTCGCCGGGTGCTCGATCGACGTGCTGATCTTGGACTCGTCAAAACCGGATTGCGCGTCCCCCACGCAAACTCCTCGGATTGCATCGCTCGACGATCTCGACCTGCGCAAGGCAGGGACGGCGCCATCGTTCCGTGACTGACCCGAAAGCCTATTGTTGCGCGATGGTACGTGTAGGTCGGCTGGTGGTGGTGTTGGCGGTGGTGGCCGTCTGGTGCATGGTTGTGTTGGCTCCACCGGCTCGGGCGGAGACGGTCATAGCAGTGACGTGGGCGGTGGACGAGGTCGATCCAACCGACGGCCAGGTGTCGTTCCGGGAAGCGATCTCACAGGCGAACATCGCCTCGACCGCTGTAGCTGTCTCGCTGTCAGCTTCGACGGTCTACCAGCTCACGATCTGTGGAGTGCCGGAGGAGGCCGACCTGTCCGGCGATGTGGACCTCACCTCGTCCCAGGCCGTGAGGATCGAGGGTCGCGGATCAACGGTCCAACAAACGTGCAGCGCCGCGCGGGTCCTGGATCATCACGGTCCGGGCTCACTCACGCTGTCGGACCTCACAGTCACCGGGGGAAGCGACCTTTCTTCGAACTTGGCGATATCGGCCGAAAGCGACGGCGTGGGGTTGAGGTCAGCGGGCACCTTGGATCTCGAGGGAGTCCGGGTGACCGGCAACGGCGATCTGTCGCAGGGCCAAGGCGTCGCCGTAGCGACCACCGGAGCGGGGTCGTTCACGGTGAACGCATCGAGTGTGGACCACAACAACGCCAACGGGATCCTGGACGAGGGCACTTCGGGCTCCTTCTCGATGGCGGGCTCAACGGTGAGTGACAACATCGGCTGGGGTCCGTTGGGCTGTTGCGCGTTGTCCGCAGACGCGCTCACGGTCCTCAACCGTGACGTGACGGTCGTCGCGAGCTCCTTCGAGCGCAACATCGGCCCGGGCATGACGATGCCTCCCGTGGTCTGGCCGCCCACCGGCGGCACGCAAGGGGCAGCGGCAGGTGCCATCGCCGTGCTGAACCAGCACTGGTTGCATGGTTCCGGGGTGACGGTGCGAGCCAACGCTGGCTTCATCAGCGGTGGGATCGATGGCGCCATCGACCTGACAGACTCGGTCCTCGCTGACAACTGGAGCGGGATAGGCGGGGCGATGAATGGCGAGAACCAACCATTTGCGCTGACCCGCGTGAGGATCACCGGCAACCATGCGCCTCTGGGCGGGGGTGGCCTGGTCGGATACGGCTCCATTCTGGATTCGACCATCGCCGACAACGAGGCGGGAACCGGGACGGCGGCTTGTGGGTCCTGCGGGGCTGGCGGGGCTGGCTTGCTCCTTGGCCCAACCACGATCGATCGTTCGACTATCAGCGGTAATCACGCCAGCGCTGGCGGCGGGTTCGCTCTCACCGACTGGCAGGGGCACTCTGGTGGAGGGCTGTCGTTGCGGCACGCGACCCTTGCTGGGGACTCCTCGGTGTCGAGCACCGGAGGTCAAGAAGTGCTGATCGACTCAACCGCCGCGGTGCAGAACGGGTCGCTCGATGCGGCAGCATCGATCATTGGCACACCGGGGGCAGGCCCGGCTTGTGTCCTGGCCGGACGTCCCGTCACCTCCGGCGGCTACAACGTCGTGTCGGACGGATCCTGTCTCGTCTCGGGTACGAGCGACCTGGCCAACATCGGAGACCCCCATCTCGGCGCCTTGGCCGACAATGGAGGTCCGACACAGACCCGGATCGTGCCAGGCCCATCGCCTGCAACCGATCTGATCCCAGCGGGCACCCCAGGCCTGTGCACGGGAATCGATCAACGAGGTGTACCGGTCCCTCAAGGCCCCGGGTGCGACGCCGGCGCGGCAGAGACGGTCAAGAGCGGGTTTCACGCGGTGGCACCGCAACGGGTCCTCGACACACGCGACGGAACCGGCGCGCCTCGAGCCCGTGTCGGGCCGGGCGGCACCATCGATCTGGCGATGAGCGGACACGGTGGCGTGCCCGCCAGTCATGTGTCGGCCGTCGCGCTCACCGTCACCGCGGTGGGTCCCTCAGCGGCGTCTCACGTCACGGTGTGGCCGGCCGGCTGGCCTATCCCGGCCACCTCGAACCTCAACCTCGACCCTGGGCGTACGATTGCCAACTCGGTGACAGTAGCCACCGGCAGTGACGGCCACATCGAGTTGCGCAACAACGCCGGTGACCTCGACCTGGTCGCTGACGTGTCCGGCTGGTTCGATGACGGCATCGGCTCGTGCCCGTGCGGCGACGGCCTCACCACCACCGAACCGAAGCGACTGCTCGACACCCGCGACGGCACCGGAGGCCCGGTCGGTCGGTTTGGCCCCGGCGAGATCAGGACTGTCACCGTCGGCGGGGTTGGTCCCATACCCACCGATGCCGACGCAGTCGTCGTCAATCTGACCGTCACCGGAACCGATTCCCCTTCGGACCTGCGCGCGTGGCCCTCAGGTGCAGTTCCCCTGGTGTCCAACCTGAACTGGGCGGCGGGCGACACGATCGCTGCCCTGGCCATCGTCCCCGTCGGGCCGAACGGGACCCTCGAGCTCCGCAACAACCAAGGACACGCTCACGTCATCGCCGACATCACCGGCTGGTTCAACAACACGCCTGCCAACGCCCGCTTCACCCCGATGGCGCCACGCCGCGTGGTCGACACCCGCACCCAGCAGGGACTTGCCGGGCCACTCGGGCCTGGCCAGAGCGCATCCTTCGGGTCTGGCGCCCCCACCGGCGCGGTCGCCGCCGCGGGCAACCTGACCGGTGTCTACCCCACCGCCTCCACTCACCTCTCATTGTGGCCTGACGGGCTCCCACAACCGCCCACCTCGAACCTCAACCTCGACCCCGGGCAAGTTCGGCCCAACCTCACCATCAGCGGCGTCGATCCCGCCGCCCGGCTCGTGCTCTTCAACAACGCCGGGACCACCAACGCTCTCTATGACCTCATGGGTTACTACGGCTGACCCCGATCAGATCTGCCCAGTGCCTCGAAGCGTCACCCGCCACGGTGGTGTTTGCCAAGGGGGCGAGGAGCTCGCACCCCTCGCCAGGCATGAGCTCTGACCGTTCAGCTCAGCGTGAGCTGGATCGAGACGGCGGCGTCGGCCGAGGGCGCGACTTGCGGTTTGGATGATCATCCGAAGTAGCCGAAGGCGTCGTAGATGGCTTGTGTGTAGCCGGCGTTGTTGTAGAGCTCGAGGCGGTCGCCAGCGCTGATGGCCACGGTCGCGAGCACTGCAGTCGTGCGGCCCGGGTCTACGTTGAGGTTGGAGGTGGCCGGCTGGGACCATCCGTCGGGGCGGTCGGGCGTTGGATCTGCTGTGTTCTCGGGCTGGATGGCGCTGGTCTTGCGGGAGCGTGCGATGCCGTGGCCGCTGCGCCGACCTCGTTGCGCCGGTCTCGTGGTGGACCGGTAGGGGAGCTCATGATCTTCTCGCGTTGTTGGCCCAGCATCGGCCCAGCCGCGTCGCAGATCCTCGGCCTGGATCCGTGGTGCTGGCGGCCTGTGTGCAACAATGCGAACCAAGGATCCTGGCCCAGGGAGGAGACGCAGATGGATTCCCGCGTCGTCAAGAGTGCATCCGTCATCGCGCTGACAGTTGGAGTGCTGATCGCCGGCGCCGGCCCGGCTGGGGCCGGCATCGCCGGCACCATGACCGCCAACCCCAACCCTGGGTTCGTCGGCTCTTCGATCATGGTGTCCAACAGCGCGAACTCGGCGTCGACCTGCGAGCCGTTCGAAGGGAACCCGTCCCAGGTCCACCTGACCATCAAGGACCCGGCCAGCAGCGTCGTCCAAGATGTCTTGCTCACCCCAGACCAGGGGACAGGGAACTGGTCGAGCAACTTCACGCCGGCGATGGTCGGCACCTACATCGCGACGGCCCTGTGTGACATCCCAGGGATCAACACCTTTGCCGGCAACGTGCCGGCGCGGGTCGGTCCTTACAACTACCAGGACCTCCCGATCGTCGTGCAGCAGCAGGTCAGCACGACCGCCAGCTCGACGACATCGACCGCCCGCGCCTCGACCACCTCGTCCATCAGCACTGCCAGCAGCGGCAACAGCTCCAACGCCAGCGCTGCGGTGGCAGTCCCCAAGTTCACCGGCTGATCCTGACGGGTGCCCGAAGACGGGGGGTGGTTCGGTGCCTGGGAGACCGACCGGGACGGTTTGCCGTGCTTTGATCTTGACCCGTCACTGCTCTCGCCGCTCTCCTCTCACCTGCAAGCCGCAGGGTCAGCGGTCCCTGAAGCTCGCCATCTGACCTCGTCGCCAGACAGGAGCCGTGCGCTGGTCCTGCCCGCCGGCGGGCCCACCTCGTGCTGGCACCAGCTTGGAAACCTCGGCCTTGCGGCGACCGCACACGGCGGCGGATGGACGAGCATCTACGCAACGTCGAGGGGCATGGTGCGAATGACCGGGGAGCGCAGCTGGTGGGGGATCGCGGGAGATCCGGCGCACCCGCGCCAGGTCCGTTTCGGCATGGGATACGCCGAATGGACCGCTGTCACGGGCGGATTCACGGTCACGAGGCGGATAGGCGCACCGGTGTCGCCAAGCCCTGTCCTCCGCGTCGATGTGCGCCTGAGCTGGCGGGGCGCTCGAGAAGGTGAGAGCGAGCGCCGCCCAGGGCCGTTCCAGGGAAGCGTGACCTACGTCGAGAGCTGGACGGTCGAGCCGTTCGCTTTGATCATCGGCTCGCTCATGAGCCGTTACCGCAAGCCGCCGGCTGGCTACGGGTTCCAAGACGCTGCGGCATGGCGTGTGATGTACCGGCTCAGCAGCGCAGTGCGTGCGGCCACAGACACTGCCCGGCGGCTGTTGGCGCGCACGCTCAGGACCAACACGACGGTGCTCCATGCCCAGCGCGCCCTGGTCCACGTACCGAACCGCTCCATCCCTGAGGAGACGCCACGAGCGCCGGGGTGGTTCGACCTCGGCCTCCCACGCCTGTTCGTCGCCTCCCTCGATCCCGAGCTGCCTTGGAGGCCGGCTGGCTGCGCCCTCCAGGTCGACCTTCCGGCTTCCAATCCACAAGGCGTCGATCCGGCTGGCACAACGGAGGGTTCGAGCCGTCCAGCAACAACTCGCGAGCGCGACACCACGCTTGCCTTCGCTGTGGGTTTGGCCGACCAGCCAGGGGACGTCGCCGCGCTGATCGAAGAGGCCCGCCGTCAGTCCCCTTCTGGGAATGCTCGAACCTGGGGCGACCTTGTCGACATCGACCTCCCGGGCCAGCGCGTCACGGCCCGCGAGGCGCGCTGGCACGCGACGTACCTCGTTGGTTGCCAGCAACCCGACGCGCTGTTCGGGCACCGCTACCCAGCCCAAGGCTCTGCCTACGGCTTCATCCATGGACTTCAGGGCGCGCCACGTGACTACGCCATCTCAAGCGTGCCGCTTGCGATCCTGGACCCGGCCGGCGCCCGCCACCTCCTGCACGTGATCATGCGCATGACCACGGTAGGGGGCAGGATCCACTACGCGCACACAGGTCGCGGCCGGTGCACCGACGGGGGGATCCATTCGGCACCGACAGACCTGCCGATCTTCTTCCTGTGGGCTCTGAGCGAATACGTGTTCGCAACCGGTGATCGGGCGTTCCTCGACGAGCCGATTCCCTACTACCCACCCGCTGCCCAACGCTGGGCGACCCCGCTCGAACGCGTGTTGCAAGCCTTCAGGTACCTGACAGAGCGTGTTGGGGTGGGTCCGAACGGGCTGTTGCGGGTGGGCAGCGGGGACTGGGCCGATCCGATCTCAGCGATGGTGCCTGACCGCCGGGCGTTCCACGAACGCGGTGAGTCCGGGTTCAACACCGCCTTTGCGGCATACGTGCTTCCGCGAGCTGCGGTGCTGGTGGAAAGCACGAGTCCCGAGGTCGCCAAGTCGATGCGCAAGGTGGCAGAGCAGCTGCGAACCTCGATGGAAACCACCTTCACGGGGCGTTGGTTCCTCCGGGGCTACGACGGGGCGGGAGGAGAGATCGGTCGTGACCATCTCTTCGTGGACGGTCAGGTCTGGGCCCTCATCGCGAAGGTGGGCACCGACGAGCAGCGGGCCGAGCTCGTTCACAACATCTGGGACCTGTGCGACGGGCCATCACCTGTAGGCGCGACCATCCTCGACCGCCCTCACCGGGTCCGCTTCGGGATGCTCGCTCCGGGGTGGGACTGCAACGGAGGGGTCTGGGCCGCCATCAACGCGCTGCTCGCATGGGGATACGCCCTCCACGAACCAGACCTCGCGTGGAGGAGCCTTCACAAGCAATCCCTGGCCGCGCACGCGGCCGCGTACCCCAACGTCTGGTACGGGATCTGGAGCGGGCCCGACGCCTACAACGCCCACTTCGGTGAGCAGGCGGGTGAGACGTTCATCCAGCCCGCGACACCGATGCAGGAGTACCCGGTGATGAACAGCAACGCTCATGCGGGACCGTTGCTGGGCCTGCTTCGCGTGCTCGGCATCGAGGCCGAGCCGACCGGGTTGGTCCTCAAGCGGCGCGGGAGTGAAGCGGTGCCGTTCCGATGGTCAAGCCAACTCGGTACCTTCTCCGTACCCGGGTGAGAAGCTTGGAGCGCCGCGGCGCAACGCCCGAGCAGGGCCGTTCTGTCAGCCACTCGACACGGGTGGGCGCATGTGTGCGCCAAGTCCTATCAGCTCAGCCTTCAGCTCTGGGACCGTGTGGTGGGTGTCGTGGCGGGGTGAGTACAGCATCGAGGAGATGATGCCCGCCGACGCTCCGCGCTCGAACACGGCTGCCAGATGCTCAGCTGTGCTCGCCCCACCCGAAGCGATGACCGGCACGTCGACGGCATCGAGTATCTGCCCTGTGATGTCAAGCTCATAGCCCTCGCCTGTACCGTCCCGGTCGATGCTGTTGACGCAGATCTCTCCGGCGCCCAGGTCGGCACCACGCCTGGCCCACGCGACGGCATCGATCCCGGTCGCCACGCGGGCCCCGTCGATGAAGATCTCATAGCCACTCGGTGTCGCTTCGGACGCCACCACCTTCTTGGCCTGAAGGCTCAACACGACACACTGGCAACCGAACGCCTTGGCACCCTGCGAGATGAGGTCGGGGCTGCGCACGGCCATCGAGTCGATGCTGACCTTCTCGGCACCCTGGTCGAGCACCTGGTGCATGTAGTCGAGCGTGCGGACTCCCCCGCCGACCGTGAAGGGCACGTACAGGTTGCGCGCGACGGTCATCACCGTGACCGGGTCGGGTG
>JAHFUU010000113.1 GCA_023264915.1 Microthrixaceae bacterium
GACAGACCAGCCTGAGGTGGAGCGGTCCAGGGTCGCCAGGCCGTCGCGGATGAACAGGTCCATGCCCTGAACGTCGGGATGGGCGACGCCCCATTCGCCGACGAGCATCGGCACCGCGTACTTGGCGGTGTAGGTCGTGATTGCGCCGGCCCAGCGGTCAAAGAAGGCCGGGTCGTACTGGACCACACCCCCGGGCGTGTAGGTGGCCGACTCGATGGCCGCGTCATACATGTGCGGGTACAGCGCCACCTTCGATCCGTGCACCTCACCGAGGGCGGTCGGGATGCCGAGCGAGGCGACGTTCGTCGGCTCGATGAAGACCCAGTGGCCACCGTCGATCGAGCCGATCGCGTCGGTGAGGCGCTGGTACATGGGCGTGAGCTGCTCTCGCTCTACCCGGGCAGCTGCGGTCACGAGGTCCTCACCGGCGCGCAGCTTCCCGAAGGGCTCGTTCATCAGGTCATAGCCAAGGACCGCCGGATGGTCCCTGACGCGCTGGACCACATGGATCCAAGCCCTGACCTGGAAGGTGCGAAGGTCAGCATCCTCATAGAGGTGCTCGAACGCGTTCTGCACCGCGGCCTGCAGGTAGTTGAGCAACCAGATTGGCTGAGGCACGAAGGCCTCGCCGTCTGTCCGAGTTGCCCAGGCGGGTATCCCGCGGCTGCCGAAGGCTGGGCCGAACACGTCCTGGTGCATGTCGATGATGACGAGGATCCCGTGAGCTCGGGCCCGGTCGAGCGCGGCCACGACCCTGTCCAGGTAGGCCTCGTCGAAGGTGCCCTCGGTGGGTTCGAGGGCGTCCCAATAGATCGACAGGCGCAGGTGGTCCATCCCACGCTCTGAAGCAGCGGCGAGGAGCTCGTCGGTGATCGAGTCGGGGTTCTCCGTCTTGTGGTTGAAGCCGTGGAACTGCAGTGCTCGGCCCGACGAATCTGCGATGTATGCGCGGCCGTCGGTGCCGATGGTGCTGGACCAGCCGGTGACCGGCCCGGGTAGAAGTGAGCTGACTGCGGCGACCGAGCCTGAGGCAGCGGGCCCGGAGGCAACCGCTGGAGTGGTGAGCAGGAGGAGACCGAGGATGGTTGCCAGCGGGCCTGCCGTCGCTCTGACCCGTGTGCTGGGCGACTGTCTGCATCGTTGCGGGTGCCTCATCGACGAACTGTCGTTGATGTCGGGATTCGCCATGGCGCCAGAGTGTAGGTGTGCCGTCAGCCGGTGGGTGGTCGAACCAGCTCACCCAGAGGGTTCGGTGGGAGGTCCGCTCGATGTCGCACACCGTGCGGGGGGCCACACCGGTCAGGCCGGTGACCGGGGGTGGCGACGGAACAGCAAGACGGATCCTGTCGCAGCGATCCAGGCGAACAGCATCCCTTCGAGAAGGCGTTGGAACCGTCGCCGAGTCTCCGGCTGGGCCGTCGCGCCCGTCGCGGCCAGAACGATCGTGTAAGGGGCCGTAGCTGCCACAGATGCGCGAGCCAGCGCGCGTGTGGCGGGATCGTGACGCGCCCCGAGACCGAACAGGACCAGTCCCGCTGCGCCGCTCAGGTACTCGAACAACCCCGCTCCGTTGTGAACCGCTTGGCGCATGGTGCCGTCTGTGGGCCCACCCGGGTTTCCAGGCGCGAAGGCAGCGGTGATGTATCCCGCTCCCACGCCGTTGAAGCATCGGAGCCCTGCGGCAGCGGATCGGTCGTCGAAGCATCGAGACCCGAGCTCGGCAAACGCGCACGCCAGAACGCCGGTCGGGAGGAAGCCGATCACGCGTAGCATGCGACCCGGACCGTCGTATCCGCCAGCGCGCCTCTCGTGCCGGTAATCGGTTCGCCGTGGTCCACCGAGGTGGGGCAGCGCTGTAGCCCAACCAACCGCGGCAAGCCCGCATGCGCCCGCCAGCCGGTCAGTCGCCGCTGACGTCCTCAGAGCGGGCGCCGGTGTCGAGCTGGCCATGGTCGTGTCGAGGCTTCGTGCGGGCAGGAGCTACGAGCTGGTGCCGGTTGGTTCGTTTGCCGCGAGGATCTTCGCTAGGGCCTCGCGGGCTGCGCGCTCAGCGTTGTCATCAGCCGGTGGCGGGTGCGGGGCGCTGGGAGGCGGACTTGGAGCCGGTGCCGGTCCCTCCGCAGTCCCGGTGGCCGAAGGGAGGCTCACCGTGTCGGCGAACTCCTCTGGGTCGAACGTGTTGGGGGGAAGCCGGATGCCGAAATCAGTCAGCTTCTCGCAGAACTTGGGTCGCACCCCGGTTGCCTTGAGCCGCCCGCGGTGGTGACCGTTGTCGTCATAGCCCATGGCGTAGTCGAACGCGAAGATGTCCTGCAGGCTTATGACGTCGCCCTCCATGCCCGCCACCTCGGTTATCTGGGTGATGCGACGAGTCCCGTCACGTAGGCGCTGCATGTGGACGATCAGGTCGAGTGCTGATGAGAGCTGGTCCCTGATGGCGCGCACAGGAAGGTCGAAGCCAGCCATCAGAACCAAGGTCTCGAGGCGGGCCAGGGTGTCGCGTGGACCGTTCGAGTGGACTGTCGTCATCGACCCGTCGTGGCCGGTGTTCATCGCCTGCAACATGTCGAGTGACTCGCCGCCGCGGCACTCACCCACGACGATCCGGTCAGGTCGCATGCGGAGGGTGTTCTTGACCAGGTCGCGAATCGTGATCTCGCCCTTGCCGTCGACGTTGGGAGGCCGCGACTCCATCGACAGCACGTGCTCTTGCGCGAGGTTCAGCTCCTTGGCGTCCTCGACCGTGATGATTCGCTCGTCGGAGGGGATGAAGGAGGACAGGACGTTGAGGGTGGTCGTCTTGCCGGTTCCCGATCCGCCTGACACCACGACGTTCAGGCGTCCGACGATGCCGGCTTGCAGGAACCGCGCTGTTTGGGCTGAGAGCGTCTCGAAGCGGATCAGGTCGTCGACTGTGATTCGTTCGCGCGCGAACTTGCGGACCGTCAGGAACGGTCCGTTGACCGCAAGCGGATGGATCACAGCGTTGACGCGGGACCCGTCGGGCAGGCGGGCATCGCACAGCGGAGTCGACTCGTCGATGCGGCGCCCGACCTGACTGACGATCTTGTCGATCACCCGGCGCAGGTGAGTCTCGTCCACGAACTTCACGTCGGACTTGCTCAGCTTACCCATGTATTCGGTATATATTGAATACGGACCATTAACAAGGATGTCAGATACCTCATCATCCTTCAACAAAGAGTCGATCGGGCCGTAGCCGAGGATGTCATCGGCAATCTCAGAGATCAGCGTGTTGCGGTCCTTGACCGACAGGGGCACCTGCCGCCGGGAGATCGACGTGTTGAGCTGGTCGATGACCCTGCGCCGCACGTCCTCGGGGGACAGCTCCTTGTTGAGGATCACGTGACCGATCTCGTCGATCAGCTCTTCGTGGATCTCCTGTCGAAGCTCGACGATCCGCTCGTCAACCGCCCGAGTGGATGTTTCGGCTGGAGCGGCCTGCATTTCGTGCAATCGCTTGTAGAGCGACAACCCCTGTTCCTCCCATCGGCACAGCCGTGGACCCGCGACGGTGGATCTTATGCGCCTGCGGGCCCTTCCCGCCCCTCAGCCTGAGAACGCAACTGTTCAGACCCAGGGTAGAGGATGCCAGGCGACATCGCGGGCTTCAAGCGCCAGCGGTCCGTGTCATCTGATCCGGCGAACAAAGCGTCTTGTTCTGTGATGATGGCCTTGATGAACGTCGGCGGTTGGCGGGAAGGACAGCCGAGCCCGGGATCCACCGTGGTTCCGATCCGATCCGGGGACCTGCTCGATGAGTTGTTCACCGAGCACTACATGGGGATGGTCCGGCTCGCCTCGGCGCTGCTCGGCGATCGGGCTGTTGCTGAGGAGGTCGTGCAAGAGGCGTTGGTTCGCGTAGAGCCACAGCTCAGATCCATCGACCCAGCCAGCCATGCGGCTTACCTGAGACGGGCAGTCATGAACGGAGCGCGATCAGCCGTGCGCCTGGACAGGGCGAAGAAGCGCCAACCCATCCTGGTCAGGGAAGTGACCAGCACACCCGAGGAGGAGGCAGTCCTGCGCGATGACCAGCGCCGCCTCCTGGTCCTGCTCGATCAGCTCCCCATGAGGCAGCGGCAATGCCTCGTGCTCCGCTACTACGAGGGTCTCAGCGATTCTCAGGTTGCCGATGCCGTCGGCATCTCCGCGGGCTCGGTCAAGACCCATGTCAGGCGCGGCCTCGAAGCGCTCAGAAACAAGCTAGGGGGAGCGCGATGAACACAGAAGGCAGCCGAAGCGCGAGACCGAACGGCCAAGAGGGCACCTTCCCGGGCAAGGGCGATGACGGCGAGCTGGTGGCAATAGCTGATCAGCTGCGGGAGGCACTGGTCGCCCGAGCGGGTGATGACCCGTCGATGCTCGCAGCCTGGTCGGCGACAGCACAGGCCAGAAGCGACGCCGAGAGGCGCTCCCCGCGTGTCAGGCCGATCCAGGTCCTAGCCGCTGCGGCCGTCGTGATCGTTGCGGTGGCCGTCGGTGTGAAGCTGCGCGGCACCAGTCCTGAGATCCAAGACGTCGAGGTCCCCGCCGCATCGGGAAGTGCCGGCTCGACGGCCGGACAGGCGCCAAGGGTGAGCACTGTCGACTCAGCTGAGGGAAGCATGTCCGGGAGCAGCTCCACCGTGACGGTGCCTGCAACCCTCGGGCAGCCGGTGCCCAGTTCCACGAAGGTGACGACTTCTGGGCCGCCGCCGTCCGGGCCGACGACGACAGACACCACGGTGACCCCTCCCACCCAGACCCTGGCGCTGAGAGGGGACGGGGTCGGGGTCGCCAAGTTCGCTGTCAACGACGAGATGGCCATCGTCGCTGTGAGCGCTTCGCTGGGTCAACCGAGCGAGGATCACGGGTACTCAGGGCCCGGCTTGTGGGCCTTCCGTACCCGAGGGGTTCGCTGGGGCAACCTCACCTTGATCTTCGCCGAGCGCAACGGGGGCCGCGACTTCGCCGGTTGGAGCTATGACTCCCAGTTCGGGCAGCAGGTCCTACCGTTGCCCAACAGCCTGACCCTCGGCCTCTCGGTCTCGGCGCTGGTGGCGGAGGCGCCCCAGCCCTTGCGGGCGGGTGACCTCGAGGGATCGACCGGGCTCTGCTTCGAGGACTCAGCCAGCAAGATCTGCGCAGTGCTCGATCCGCCCTGGCAGAAGCCGGGTACGCCTGACTCGGGAACGGTGGTTGCGTACGTGGCTGGCTTGCTCGCCACCTGAGCGAGCGGCCGAGAGGCACGGGTCAGCCTGGCGGATCGAAGATGCCGTGAGCGGCGCGACGGTTCCCCGGCGCATCTTCAGGCGTGCCCGTGTGAACCGCGAGCGGCAGCGAGCGGACCTTCGAGCCGCACCGCGTACCGAGCGCCCACTGCGTTCCGAGAGGATCGGGGTGTCGACCGGCCCCGGACATGCTCGCCGGTCCGGCCGACGCCCCGTCAGGTCAATAGATCTCGGGCACGAAGGTCTGGTCGTACTCGGGAGGGCGGATGTAGTCGTCGGCCTGGCGTTCGGGCATCGCGATCTTGCCCGAGGTCAGGTCCTGGTAGGGCACCTGGGACAACAAGTGCGCGATGCAGTTGAGCCGGGCTCTGCGCTTGTCGTCAGCGTTGACGACCCACCACGGGGACCACTTGGTGTCGGTGTACTGGAACATCTCGTCCTTGGCCCGCGAGTAGTCAACCCAGCGCGCCCTGGACTGCAGGTCCATCGGGCTCAGCTTCCATCGCTTCTCGGGGTTCTTGATCCGTTCCTGGAAGCGTCGCTCCTGCTCGGCGTCGCTGACCGAGAACCAGTACTTGGTCAAGATGATGCCCGATCGGATCAGCATCCTCTCGAACTCTGGACAGGACCGCAGGAACTCGAGGAGCTCCTCGTCGGTGCAGAACCCCATGACCCGCTCGACGCCAGCCCGGTTGTACCACGACCTGTCGAAGAGGACGATCTCACCCCCGGACGGGAGGTGCTCGACGTAGCGCTGGAAGTACCACTGCGTCTTCTCCTTCTCGGTGGGCTTGCTCAGCGCGACGACACGAACCACGCGTGGGTTGGTTCTCTCGACGATGCGCTTGATGGCACCACCCTTGCCAGCCGCATCACGACCCTCGAAGATCACGCACAGCTTGAGCCCCTGGCTCTGGACCCACTCCTGGAGCTTGACGAGCTCGCGCTGCAGGCGAGGGAGCTCCTTGTCATAGACCTCCCTCGGTAGCCTCCGCTTGGCCGTGTCCGTCGTTGCATGGTTGAGGGCATCGACGAGCTTGGATCCTTTGGGCGTGGCGTCCCCCCGGTTGTTCTTCGACATCGGTCCCTCAAGTTGTGCCCAGTGGTGACATCGGACAGTCGATGCAGACGCACGTTAGCGGGGCTTGGCCCCGGGCCGCCGAGTCGTCCTCGGGAAGACGAGCCGCCGTCGGGGATCGGGATGACGCGCCCCGAATGCCGGATCCCCATGCCTCGCGGGTCCCAAAGTGGTGACCGTGTCACCGTCCGCGTGATTGGGTCATCGGTGCCTCGGTGCTCGAGAAAAAACTTCCTTCTGACGGATCGTCAGGATGAGACGGAGGACTACCTGCTCGTTCGTAGGCCAGAAGGCCCAGATGACGACCTTGTCACCGGCCGTTTCGGCCACTGGACGTCTTGCCAGAAAGCAGAGTTCTTGTTATCTCTGTCACTGGCTGGTGGGCGCGACCTACCCGAGGCTCACACCAAGTAGTTGGATCATCGAGCTAGATCCGGAGCGGTACTGAACCGTTCCCGGGAGGAGAAAGCCATGGAGCTGTTGAGGGGTCTTGACGCGGCGCGGCGGCGCGCATTGGTTGTGGTGCTGGCGTGTGCGTTGGTGATCCCGACCTGGCTTGTCCTGCGAGGGCAAGGCAGGGCTCGCGCCGATTCGGTCACGAGCACGGTCACGGCTGCGTGCACAGCGCTCGGCATCAACCTCAGCTTGGATGTTCCGGTGACGGTGACCGATCTGGACCCTGTCAGCGAGGGCGGCACCGAGACCGTCGAGATCATCCCGGGCCTTCCGAGCATGCCGATCGAGGTGACGATCAACGACGCCACGATCACGATCCCGATCCCTGCCGAGATCGAATCCATATCGAGTGTCTCCTTCAGCGGTGGAGCGATGACGCCCTCGTACCAGATCAGCGGCAACAACCTCGTGTTCACCTTCACCGGTCCCGCCTCCTCGACCGGCCTGCAGCTCGCGACCATCACCGCGACCGGCAAGGTGAAGAGTGGCATCGGCAACACCACGATCCTGTGGAAGACCTTCTCCCAGATCGTGTCCAACACCAACATCGGTGCTGCCACGTGCACGCCCTCGAACCCGGACCAGGTGCTGAACTCCACGACGGTGAACGCAGCAGTCACCACGACAACGCCAGCTCCTACCACGACAGCGCCGACGACCACCA